>JACRFN010000070.1 GCA_016217875.1 Candidatus Kerfeldbacteria bacterium | reverse complement strand
CTTGAAGGGGGATTGCTGTGGCTGTTGGTGCGAGCATTAAAACCAAAGTTGTTAATTGTCTGTTGGTCGTTGACTGCCGCCGGTACGCTGCAGGCTTTGTGGGCAATTTGGCAATTCGTCACGCAGGCCACTTTTGCCAATAAGTGGCTGGGGGTGGCTATTCATCTTATAAGTCAGGGAGGTACGTCAGTCGTATTAACCCAGGCCGGCCTTTGGCTTAGGGCTTATGCCGGGCAGGTGCATCCGAATGTGTTAGGGGGACTTTTAACAATCACGTCATTAGCGACGGCGTGGTTGTATTTTTATAGTAAGTCCCAAATTTCAAATCTCAATGGCCAAATAAGTCCTAAATCCCAAATCGGAAAATCAATTAGCTCTTACTCTCTCCTCTTACTCTATACTATTCAACTTATTGGTTTATTTTTTTCCTTTTCCCGTGGGGCTTGGTTGGCGTTGTTTATAACTTTAGGTTTGTGGTTTTACCGTGATAGGCCTAAAAGTGTCCGGTCCCGCACCTTAGCTATTAAGACTACTTATGGTTTGCGGAATGCCGCCCTAGCGGCACCGGACACTTTTAGGCTCGGTATGTTTGAGTTCTCAAAAGGCGCCATTAATATTTTGTTAGCGACTGTGATGGTTTTTGTATTATTGGGATTGTGGCTTTGGCAGCCGACTGTCGGCAGGTTCTTTGGCGGCAGCCGTTTGGAGCAACAGTCGGTTGAGGAACGCATGGGTAGTGTGGGTGAGAGCCAAAGCTTGCTTAAGGGGTCATGGTGGCGCGGCTTAGGCTACGGTAATTATACCGTGGCCCTACAGGCCAGCCAGCCTGGTCTTAATTCCTGGCGCTACCAACCGGTACACAACGTGTTTTTACTTATTCTGACCGAGCTGGGGGTAGTGGGCCTGGGGCTGTTTTTGTGGTTACTATGGGTTATATTATCGCCACTCACTACTCATTTTTCTCCACCCGTGCCAGTGGCCAGTGGCTATTGGCTAGTGGCTATCATTGTTACCGCTTTGTTTGACCATTACTGGTGGACTATACCATCTATGATGTTGCTGTTTTGGCTGGTAGTGGCGATTGCCTGGCTAGAGGATAGCCCTGTTAGTGGGGGCTCTTGACAGCTTATAAAATCTTGCTAAACTGCTATTAGCACTCTCTTATGTAGAGTGCTAATTCGTTCCGTTTAACCATTAATTTATACTTAGTTTATGAAGCTTAAACCGCTTGGTGACCACATTGTGGTCAAGGTTTCCAAAGAAGACAAAACTACCAAATCGGGCATTGTTTTGCCTGATACGGTTGATAAGGAGAAGCAGGAAGTAGGAGAGGTTATAGCAGTTGGTCCGGGTAAAACGCTGGACAATGGTCAGGTTGGTAAAATGGATGTAAGGGTGGGTGACAAAGTTTTGTTCAAGAAGTACGCTCTGGACGAATTCAAATTGGACGAACAGGAATTCGGTACTCTACAACTCTCCGATGTTATCGCTATTGTCGAGTAATTTTCTTAATTCTTTATTCATGATTCGTAATTCATAAATCTATGCCTAAGCAGATTAAATTTGACGAGCAAGCCCGCGCGGCCCTAAAGCGCGGTGTGGATAAGTTGGCTGATGCGGTTAAGGTTTCGCTCGGCCCCCGCGGCCGTAATGTTATTTTGGATAAGGGCTATGGTACGCCCACCGTCACCAACGACGGCGTGACTATTGCCAAAGAAATTGAGCTGGAGGACAAGTTTGAGAATGTCGGTGCCCAATTGTTGCAAGAAGTGGCTTCTAAAACTAATGATGTGGCCGGTGACGGTACCACCACCGCCACTGTCTTGGCCCAGACTTTAATTCAGGAAGGCTTTAAAAATTTGGCCGCCGGCGCTAATCCTCAGGCCCTACGCCATGGTATTGAAAAAGGCGTGCAGGCCGTGGTGGAGGCTTTAAAAAAGCAAGCTAAGTCGGTGGCTGGCAAAGAAGAAATAGCCCAAGTAGCCTCTATTTCCGCCAATGATGCGGAAGTGGGTAAGGTGATTGCCGAAGCCATGGCTAAAGTTGGTAAGGATGGCGTGATTACAGTCGAGGAGTCGCAAGGCCTGACGATTGAATCTGAGGTGGTGGAGGGTATGCAGATTGATAAGGGTTACGTTTCGGCCTACATGGTCACTAACCCGGATCGTATGGAGGCAGTTTATGAAGACCCTTACATTCTGGTGACTGATAAGAAAATTGCGGCCGTGCATGACATTTTGCCGCTGCTGGAAAAAGTAGCTCAAACCGGCAAGAAAGAATTGGTCATAGTAGCCGAAGATGTGGAAGGTGAGGCCTTAGCTACTTTTGTGGTCAATAATATCCGTAAAACGTTTAATACTTTAGCAGTCAAAGCTCCCGGCTTTGGGGATCGCCGTAAGGAAATGTTGCAGGACATAGCCACCCTGACCGGTGCGACGGTCGTGAGCGAGGATTTGGGCTTGAAGTTTGAGAATGTGGGTATGGAGGTGCTGGGCGGCGCGCATAAGGTGATTGCCACCAAAGAAGAGACCACTTTTGTCAGCGGCAAGGGCGAGGCTGTTAAGATTAAAGATCGCATTGCTCAGATTAAGAAAGAAATTGAGCGTACTGAGTCTGATTTTGATAAAGAAAAACTGCAGGAACGGTTGGCCAAACTTTCGGGCGGCGTAGCCGTGCTCAAAGTCGGTGCTGCCACGGAAACTGAAATGAAAGAGCGCAAGTACAAAGTGGAAGATGCCCTGCACGCTACCAAGGCAGCGGTAGAAGAGGGCATTGTGGTGGGCGGCGGCGTGGCCTTGATTCGTGCCGCCAAAGCTTTGGATAAGTTAGAGTTGACGCCCGAGGAACGGGTCGGCCTTCGTATTTTGTTACGCGCCCTAGATGAGCCATTAAAACAAATTGCTGAGAATGCCGGCCAGGATGGGGCCGTAGTGGTGGAAGAAGTTAAGAAACATGAAGGTAATCATGGTTACAACGCGGATACAGATAAGTATGAGGATTTAGTTAAGGCTGGGGTGGTTGATCCTATGAAGGTTACGCGTTCCGCTTTACAGAACGCCGCCTCTATAGCCGGTATGTTCCTGACCACCGAGGCGGTGGTAACCGATATTCCAGAAAAGAAAGAAGATAGGGCGCCGGGTATGCCGGGAGGTATGGGCATGGACTACTAACAATGAGCATAGAGCAGGTAACATAGAACTAAAGATTTAAAAACCACCCGCGCGTCCGCCAACTGGCGAAGGAGGACATCGGGGTGGTTTTTAAATATCATTCGGTTTATACTAAGAATATGCCCAGTGACACAGACGTTAGTTTATTTGGTCAGCCGGTCGCCTGGTACGTGGAGGCCGCCGAGTGGCCCTTGGTGGCTTTAAGTAGCAGTCTAAGCTTGTTATATTTAGCCAGCTTCTGGTTACAGTTGTCTTATTTAGATTGGTTGCAACCATTGGTTTTAATACTACAGGTGCTGGTGGCCGTTGTAACCGCTTACCTAGTGGGCATTCGGCAAGGCAACAACTGGAAGCAGCTGTTTGTGGTTTGCTGTTTAGTTGGTTCAACTGCTGGTTTGGTTTCGGCTCTGTGGGCCCTTATACACTACGCCGGCACTTCCTTGGTTTTTACTATTTCTTTGATTTTCAATTTTGTGACGGAACCGGTGTGGAGCGGCCTGCTGGCTGCGGCCGTATCATTGCTGACCTTGGCTTTTTTTCATCTACCCCGTTGGACGGCGGGCTGGCTAGAACTTAACCATTAATTTTTTTAAAATTATGCCCAGCAAAAAACCCTTGGCTATTACTCAAGATGATAAGGTTTACGCGGCCTTGTCTTATCTTTGGGCCTTAGCTTTAGTGCCCCTATTGTTTAAACGTGACCGTGCCTTTGTGCAGTTCCATGCTCATCAAGGCTTTTTGCTCTTTGCCGCCGAGATGGCCATCGGTATGGTGGCGGTGGTACCCCTGCTTGGGTGGTTAGTGGGTTTCTTCGGCTCGCTCGCGTCCGTGTTGTTCTCGGTGCTTGGTTTGGTGGCAGCTTTGACCGGCCGCACTTGGGAGATGCCATTTCTCGGGCGGTATGCTAAGAGGTTTAGTTTTTAGTTTCAGGTTTTAACTCCATTTCATCAGGCCGTACTGTAATGTAAAATTAAAAAATCAAAAATCAAAATAATTTGATAGATTTTTGTTCGGGATTTTTTCATTTTAATTTTTAAATTTTGATTTATTTATTATGGCCAGGCGCAGTCGTCAGTTTATTTTAGATTTTACCGAAGTTGCTATCAAAGACGTGCCGTTGGTCGGGGGGAAGAATGCTTCGCTTGGGGAGATGTACCAGAAACTCATGAAGCAGGGCGTACGCGTGCCGCCTGGCTTTGCTGTGACGGCTTACGCTTATCGTTATTTGCTTAAAAAAGCTGGCATTGCCAAGGGTATTAGAAAAATATTAAAAGGCCTTGATACTAATAATCTTAAGGATTTGGCCAGACGCGGTGCGGCGGTGCGCCAGCTCATAATGCAGTCTAAGTTTCCGCCCGAGCTGGCGCGGGCCATCAGTCAGAGCTATCGTAAGATTTCCAAAAGTTTCAAAGTTAAGGCAGTGGACGTAGCTGTACGCTCGTCAGCCACGGCTGAGGATTTGCCCGACGCGTCTTTTGCCGGCCAACAAGAATCTTATCTTAACATAGTGGGTGAGTCAGCGGTGCTCGAGGCCTGTAAACAATGTTTTGCTTCATTGTTTACCGATCGGGCCATTTCTTATCGCGTGGATAAGAAGTTTGATCATTTTAAAATCGGGCTTTCCATTGCCGTGCAAAAAATGGTGCGCTCAGACAAGGCTTGTTCAGGCGTGATGTTCACGCTTGATACAGAATCCGGCTTCCGCGATGTGGTGCTTATTAATAGTGCTTGGGGTTTGGGTGAGTTTATAGTCAAGGGCGCTGTTAATCCGGACGAATATTATGTTTTTAAAACAACTTTTAAGGCCGGGTTCCCGGCCGTCATCAGCCAGCGCCTTGGTTCCAAAGAAAAAAAGCTGGTTTATGCCTCAGGCGGCGCTAAGGCAACTAAGAGTCTGCCGGTATCACCAGCTGATAGGCAGCGTTTTACTTTAAATCAAAAAGAGGTATTGCAACTTGCCAAGTGGGGTATGCAAATCGAGGAGCATTATAAGAGACCGATGGATATTGAGTGGGCTAAGGATGGCCAGAGCGGCGAACTCTACATTGTGCAAGCCAGGCCGGAAACCGTGGTGGCGCGTAAATCAAAACAGGTGTTGGAGGAATACCAACTCAAGAAAACCGGTAGGGTGTTGGTGGCGGGTACAGCCGTAGGTTCCAAGATTGGCCAAGGCCCAGTCAGCCTTATTAAGTCAGTCAAGGAAATAAGCCGTTTTAAGCCGGGTAGCGTGCTCGTAACCGAAATGACTGATCCTGATTGGGAGCCGGTGATGAAGCAAGCCGCGGCCATTGTGACCAATTCAGGCGGTCGCACTTGTCATGCCGCTATTGTGTCGCGCGAGCTCGGGATACCTTGTATTGTCGGCACTAACCATGGTACTGAGCTGTTGAAGAATGGTCGTAAGGTAACCGTCTCCTGTGCCGAAGGCGAGACGGGTAAGGTTTATGACGGTCTATTACCGTTTGAAGTGGAGCGTACTGATCTTAAAAAATTAGGTAAGCCCAAAACCAAGATTATGATGAACGTGGGCGAGCCACAGCAAGCTTTTACCTTGTCGTTTATTCCTAATGACGGCGTCGGGTTGGCGCGCGAAGAATTCATCATTAATAACTCCATTAAGATACACCCTTTGGCCCTGATTCACTTTGACCATCTGAAAGATGCCAAAGCCAAGGCTAAGATAGCCACCTTAACCGTTGGCTACAAAAATAAGAGCAGGTTTTACATTGATAAGTTGGCTCAAGGCATCGCCATCTTGGCTGCGGCGTTTTACCCCAAAGATGTAATTGTTAGATTGGCTGATTTTAAGTCCAGTGAATATGCTAACCTTATCGGTGGCAAGGAGTTTGAACCTGTCGAGGGTAACCCCATGATAGGCTGGCGCGGCGCTTCACGCTACTATGATCCGAAGTATGAAGCCGCTTTCCGCTTGGAATGCAAGGCCTTCCGCAAAGTACGCGATACTTTTGGCCTGACCAATGTCAAAATCATGGTGCCTTTCTGCCGCACGCCGGAAGAGGGAGAGCGGGTATTAAAGATTATGGCCAGTGAGGGGCTTAAGCGGGGTAAGAATGGTTTAGAAGTATATGTGATGTGTGAGATTCCTTCGAACGTTATCTTGGCCCAGGATTTTGCCCGGGTGTTTGACGGTTTTTACATCGGTTCCAACGACCTGACTCAACTTACTTTGGGCATTGACCGCGATTCCGGCATTCTCAAAATAGCCGGTACCTCGAACGAGAAGAGTGAGGCGGTCAAGACTCTTATCCGTCAGGTGATTCACATAGCGCATCAGACCAAACGCAAGATAGGCATTTGCGGCCAGGGCCCGTCTGATTTTCCTGATTTTGCCGAATTTTTGGTGAAAGAGGGCATTAATTCCATATCATTGAACCCGGACACGGTACTGCCTACCACCTTGCGTATAGTCAAGTTTGAAAAGTCTCTTAAATATTAGATTATTAAGCAAGTGTCATAGAGCATTTAAGCACTGAAGTAATTACTTCAGTGCTTTTGTATCCTCCTTGGTTTTATGTTCTATGGTTCATGTTTTATGAAAGACTCTTGACGCCGTTTTGGATTTTGGGTAGGGTGTTTTTACGCTGGTGGTCAAAACAAACAATCCCAACCTTCACAACCATAGACAGGAGTGAGCTATGCATGAAGACAACGCTTTTCGTCTGCCTCAAATCAATGACACTATAGCCGCCATTTTGGGCGTGGTCAGCGGTAACTTTACCATTCATAATGGGAAAAAGGTTACCGCCCGCATCCCCGTGAACCTGTTGCCCAACGCAGCCAAAGACTAACAAATAATGTCCGGCCGAACGGTCAGGAGGAAAAGAGTAGCCGGCACTCATTGTGTGACCTACGTGAAACACGGTAACACCATCTCTATCTTTGCCAAGCATGAGGGTGCGTTGTATGAATCTATTCGTGGTTTGAAATAATCCAACCGCTCTGACTTAGCTGTCAGTCAGCTCGCGGCCATTTGTGGCCTATGTCTTAAGGCCAAACTCACGGCTCTGGCTGCTTGGTTGGGGAAAATAATTAAAACAATTTGATATTTGCGGCGCTGTTGCCGCCCCGGACCTGAGGTATTTGTTTTACGCCTTATGTTTTAGGCAGGCACATTTGGCGGATTGGTTAATTGATAATCGGCCAGAAATTCGTTCGGTGTTTTTCCATTCAATCCGCAATGCTCAAGGTCATTGTAATACATATTCCACAATCTGACACGGCATCGTAAATCCTCCT
>JACRFN010000066.1 GCA_016217875.1 Candidatus Kerfeldbacteria bacterium | reverse complement strand
TGAGACGTTCCGGTCGATCCCTCAAAGCCTGGCGTCATGATATTCCTGAGTACCTTAGGTATTACAACCAAGAGCGTCCACATATGGCGCTCAACATGCAATCACCCCTGGAAGTGGTGCGAAGCTATTGACTAGAAAACGCTTCTTTTGTCCCACTACCTGCTTTTTGTACTTTTTTCCTTCAGTTTCCACTTCAATCTTTGTATCAATGTGTTAACACATTGATACAGAATGGTCGAGGGTTGGGGGAATGGTAGGCGTGCAGTGGTAGTGGGAAATAGGGTGTGTAATTAAAATAAAAAAGCAGGGTTGGAATTTTGTTGATAATTCCTTCCCTGCGAGCGCCTCATAGCCGGTGAGTTTGCTTGTTTAGAGCGGCAATCTGATGCCAGCGCGTCCTGTTAAACCAAGCGCCATACCTCCGCCCAGACTTGAGGTAGAGGCATGATAACCGAGCGCGGGGCCAAGCGTAAGCTCCACATTCCACTCTTTGCCAAGAGTGTGGATGAAGCTGAGACTGGTGTAAATCATGCCCAGCCGATTCCACACACTGACTGATTGTGAACTGGTGTAGGCAGCGCCAAAGTTAAGTCGCCAGTGCGGGTATTTTCCCCCAGCTCTTTCCTTGATCAGGAGCGAAATCTCGCTCCCCACTCCCACTGGTACGCCAATGGGGTTTTGGTTTGCCCATTGCATCAACTTGTTGCCGTCGACAAAGACGAACAGCCTTACCTTTGCCTGCCGCAGGGAGACCGAAATATTCGGTCCTTGCCCCTGAGCCGTCAGCGCGCCGTGGCCTGACGGATACAAACCGAAATAAAAGTGATCCAGATAGACCACTGCTGCCGGTGGTGTGTCATTATTCTGAGCCCAAGCAGCTTGTGCGCCCAGAGACAGCACCAGCACAGCCAGCCTGAAACAAAATATGTTTGCTTTCATTGTTGTTAATACTCCTTTTTTGTGGATGTTTTTTGTTGTTTGGGGATGTTCGATTTTGCCCCACCTTACGCTTAAAGTGGCCACTTGTCAATGTTCTGGGCTTTGGCTAAATTAGCCAGGAATTATAAGTATAAATAGTGGACTTAAACATATAATAGGTTACTCCTAGTTTATTCAGTGCATATTCACTATTTACAAAATCAGCAAAAAACTCCATACTTCCCAGTATCAAAGTTTTTTCCATTTTAGCAATAGACTATTTGGGCCTTAACCTTAATAAACCTTGATACTAAACTTATGGCTAAATTTTCGCCCCACAACCGTCTGTCTCAGCGTGAGGAGCAAGATGTGCTAATGGATTTCTTTCAATCGCTCGGTACCCTCCGTGGTTTTACGGAAGCGGCGCAAGTTTTTCAAGATTTACTCTCTCGCGCCGAATTAACTATGCTTGCTAAGCGTTTGAAGATAGCTAAGTCCCTACTTAAAGGGATGAAGTATCAAGAGATAGCACGTGATCTCAAGGTAAGCACTCAAACGATTGCCCGAGTCAATTTATGGTTAGAGGAGGCTGGGGAAGGTTTCCGTATGATGTTTGAACGAACAAAAGAAAAATCGATTAAAACCAATTCATCAATAGACGAGTTGTGGTCTAAAATGCGTCGTCGATATCCACTACATCATTGGCCTGAATTATTGATTCGCGAGGTGTTTGCTTCGGCCAACCGTAAACAAAAGGATCGTTTGTATACGGTTTTGCGTAATCTACAATTTAAGGGTAAATTGAGCCGTGATTTAGAAGCAATTTTACGCGGTAAACAAAATTAGCAAAAACTTCCATACTTCCCAGTATCAAAGTATTTTCCATTTTGGCTTACGTAACGATTATTGATATTGTTTAGTTGTTGTATGCCAACCTTAACCCAGAACAAGCGCGCCCGGTACGATTATGAAATCCTTCAAAAATACGAGGCTGGTTTGGTGTTGTCTGGGCCCGAGGTTAAGTCAGCCAAGCTCAAGCATGTGGTACTGCAGGGCGCTTATCTTATACCTAAGGGTAACGAGTTGTGGCTCACCGGCTGTTCAATTGCGCCTTATCCGCCGGCCAGCGGCGTGCAGGCGGGGTATGATGCCAGGCGCGATCGCAAGCTCTTGCTTAAATCTAGTGAACTCTCATATCTTTTGGGTAAAATGCGGGAACCAGGCTTGACATTAGTGCCGCTTTCTCTGTATACTGCGCACAGGTTGGTCAAGTTGGAATTCGCCGTGGCTCGCGGCAAAACACGCTATGACAAGCGGGCCGCCATACGTAAGCGTGAAACCGCTCGTGAAATTCGCAGTTCCTTAACAATAAAACGTTAGACAACCCCCACTATTAGCTAATGGCTATTGGCTAATAGCTAATGGCGGGGGGTGTTTACACTTCGATAACTCAAGACAAGTTATTTTGAGCAGGCCGAAGTCGGCTGCCTTCGTTACCAAACGGTCAACTTACAAATGCCAAGTCATTTGTGGCTAAGGCTCGTGAAGCTTTTGCTTCCTTGAGCTTTGCACCAGCGTTCGCTTAAGGGTGAGCGCCGTCCCAGAGAGCAATGCTCGATAGTTCTCCCGGGATGTCATTTATCGAGCTTAGGTCAAAGTTATGGTTCCGCAACTTTGCCGAAATTATAGGAACGACCTCGTGCGGACTTTAGCGTCGCCTTATCCGCGCGTTGTACCAAGCGACACTGAGCCTGGATCCCAAGATAGCAAGCTGAGTTAGACACGGGTGCGAACCCCGTCACCTCCACCAAGTAAAAACGAGATGGAAAAGGTTTTTACTTGTTCCGTGGCACAGCAAAAATTTTGGCCCGGCCTAATATTTAGTGACACTTCGTTGAACATTCGACCGCGCTATCGCGTTAACCAATACATTCGCATATCCGAGGTTCAGCTCATTGATGAGTTGGGCAAGCCGCGGGGTGTAGTGTCGACTTTTGAGGCCCTAAAGATGGCCCAAGAGCAGGGCCTGGATTTGGTGGAGGTTAATCCAGCGGTCAAGCCGCCCATTGCCAAAATAATGGACTTTGGCCAGTTTCAGTACAAACAACAAAAATTGGCCCAAGCCCAGCGTGTTAAAGCTAAAAGAGTAGAAACTAAGGGCGTACGTTTGTCGCTTAAAATCGGCGAGCACGATAAAGGGGTGCGGCGCAAGCAAGCGGAAAAATTTTTGGCTGAGGGACATCGCGTGCGTTTGGAAATGGTGCTCAGGGGTCGCGAGAAAGCTTATGGTGATAATGCCAGGATTATCATGGAAAAGTTCGCGCAGAATTTAGGCGAGGACATAGTAATTGATGTGCCCTTTTCCCGCCAAGGGGGGCGGGTAAGTCTGCAGATAGCCAGAAAAAGACCTAGGTAAGCCGAATGACGAATGGCAAATCGCGAATACATAAGGTTTATTCATGATTCGTAATTTGTGATTTCACCCTTTGGGTGACCACCCGTAGGGTGGCATAATTCATAACTTATTAACGTATGAAGGTAAAAACCCACCAAGCCACAGCCAAGAGGTTCCGCGTGACCACCTCCGGCAAGCTGATGAAGCGTACGGCCGGTCAAGATCATTTTAATGCCCGTGAATCAGGCTCAGTCACCAGAAGTAAACGGCGCGATACTGAGATAGCCAAGGTCAACGTCTCAGCCATCCGTAAGCTGATTCCTGGTTCATAATTTTTTAATTTCACCCCTCGCCTGCCTGCCGGCAGGCAGGCGTAGGCTGGCATAATTTCTATCATCATATTTTATGGCACGAGTTAAACGAGGCATGATGCATTTAAAGCGCCGTCGCTATTTACTAAAGCGCACTAAGGGTTATAAATGGGGCCGCAAGAGTAAGATTACTTTGGCTAAGGTAGCCACCCACAAGGCCGGCCAGCACGCTTTTGCCCACCGTCGCGATAAAAAGGCCAACTTCCGCCGGCTATGGAACGTGCAGTTGAACGCCGCCGTGCGGCAGTATGGCTTAAGCTACAGCCGATTTATTGATTTATTAAAGAAGTCGAAAGTCGAGCTGGATCGTAAGGTTTTGAGTCAGCTCGCTCGCGAGTATCCGGCTGTGTTCCAAAAGTTGGTGGAAGCGGTCAGAAAGTAGAAAGTTATAGACAGTTGAATTTGAACGCCCTGCTAATGTGCGGGGCGTTTTTGTGGCGGCCGTCGGTAGCGCCCGGCGCACCACGAGTAGCAAAAAACTTTGTGAACATATATACTTAACCATGTTATGTTAAGTCAGAAGCTTCAAGCTGAAGTTCTAAAAATAGCCCATGAGCATTATCAGCTCACGCCTCAAGACGTGGAGTTGGAGGCCACGCGTGACTTGGTGCACGGCGATTACACCACCAACGCGGCTTTACGGGTAGCGAGCAAATGGGGCGTGCCGCCTCGGCAGGCGGCTGGAGTGTTACTGGAACAATTAAGGTTATCCAAACTCGTCAATACCTTATGTGGCAAGGTGGAAGTGGCCGGCCCGGGTTTTATAAATTTTTGGTTGAAGCCTGAGCTTTTGGTAACTAGATTAGGTGAGCTGACAAATACCAAGGACCGGGCCGTCCTGCGCGGTCAGCGGGTGCTGGTTGATTACTCCTCGCCCAATATCGCTAAGCCCATGCATATCGGACATATACGTTCTACCATCATTGGGCAAGCGCTGGTTAATTTGTATCAGGCCCTGGGCGCCAAAGTTACGGGGATTAATCACTTGGGTGACTGGGGTACACAATTTGGCAAGCTGATAGCCGCTTACAAATTGTGGGGTAACCGGGCAGCGGTGCACAAACACCCCATACAAGAGATGCTTAGGCTTTATGTCAAATTTCATGAGGTCTTGAAAACTAAACCGGAATTGGCCAAAGAAGGACAGCTCGAGTTTCGTAAGCTGGAACAAGGTGACAGGCAAAGTCGCAGTTTGTGGAATTGGTTCAAGCGTGAGAGCTTGCGTGAGTTTGGCGCGCTCTATAAACGCTTGGGCGTCAAATTTACTTATATTACCGGCGAGAGTTTTTACGAACCTATGCTTCGGGGAGCCGTGGCCGATTTGGTTAAGCGTAAACTCGCGGTTAAGAATGCCGATGGCTCAATTGTCGTACATCTGGAAGCGGAGGGTTTGCCGCCTTGTTTGATACAGAAATCGGACGGCGGCTCGCTGTACGTGACGCGTGATTTGGCCACCATGCGTTACCGCTTACAGCGATTTAAGCCGCACAAAATTCTCTATGTGGTAGCCAATCAGCAAGCTCTGCACTTTGAACAGTTGTTCGCTGTCGTCAGGCGGGCCGGCTACTCCAGCCGGGCCGAGCTCGACCACATAAAATTTGGTTTAGTGCTCGGGGAAGACGGGCTCAAGCTGGCCACGCGCGAGGGCCGGATCATAAAGCTTGAAGATGTGCTGGCCGAAGCTGTCATCCGGGCGCGTAAGATTGTAGATAGTAAAAACTCCAAGCTGAGCTCGCGCGACAAAGCCCGCGTGGCCGAGGCAGTGGGCGTGGGGGCAGTGAAATATAATGATTTGTCGCAGAATCGCCAGTCGGATATTGCTTTTAATTGGGACAAGATGCTGAGCTTGGAGGGCAACAGCGCGCCGTATCTGCAATATACTTACGTGCGCTTAAAGAGCATTTTGCGCAAGGCCGGCGAGCCGACGCAGGCCCGGTCCTCTAAATCAGCCGCTGGCGAGCTGTTATACTCTATTACAGAACGCGATCTCACTTTGTTGCGCATGCTCAGTCGTTATCCCGACGCCATTGGCCGCGCGGCTAAGGAAAATGGCCCGCATCTTTTGGCTGGTTATCTTTACGAGCTGGCCAATAGCACCAATTCTTATTATCAGGATTCACCCGTGCTGACTGCCGGCGTCATTCTGCGGCCTTTTCGCTTGCACGTGGTCAGCACAGCCGCCGCCGTGCTTAAAGAGGGCTTGGGTATTTTGGGCATTGCCACGGTGGAGAAAATGTAGATTGTAAAAAAGAGGCCGGAGCTCTGGGAAGCGCCGGCAAGATTGGTTTGGCAATTGAAATTGGTTTTTTGTGTATTACTCAACCAGAGGTTGTGCCGTCAACTGGCGTCGGACGTAGTTGGTTCTTAGGCATGTTCTACCCCCTCCATTGGTTGTTCATCGTATAGTTCACGGTGTGTGCTCAACAAAGATATCCTGGCCAGCTGGGACTTTGAGTTTCCTGGTTGTCTGGTTTCGGGTCCAGGACTCAAAAGTTTGAGCGATTCCTCTAGTCGTTCTCTGGTTTGGGGCATAGTTTCCTCATCCTGCGCCAATTCGGCGTACACGCACAAGCGTCTCAGCTCATGCTCGCAAGATACCTCCAGCCTCTGGCTCAGCTGGTATGTTCCTTCCACTGGATTATACAGCAGTAGCCAGAGCAGCATTTCGCCGCCGCCTTGCTGATCAGGATCATAGGCCAGCACTACGCCGTGGCACAATTCCACAAAACACATATCTTCCGTGAGTTCAGCCATCAGGTCGTCAGACAGCGTGATTTTATCGTTCGCGTGATGCGCCCGGGTGGTCAGTAGCCGTTGGTTGTTCATATTGTCCTCCTGTTAATGTCCGTTGTTGGTTGGTTCGAGTTTTGTTTAGCCCAACCTTAGTACCGCCGGTGTCGGCTGTCAAGGTTGCGAGAGTCATAAAAAATCGGTATGCTGGAAGCGTTATGTTCAAATTTCCAGAATTGGAACATAGGTGGCTTAATTATTGGCAAGAGCACAAAATTTTTGATAAGACCTTGGCCAAGCCCTCCCCCCGAGGCCGTTTTATCTTTTTTGAAGGCCCACCTACGGCCAATGCCGCCCCGGCTCTACACCACGTGTTGGCGCGGGCTTTTAAAGACCTTATTCCGCGCTATAAGACCATGGCCGGTTTCCGCGTGGAACGCAAGGCCGGCTGGGACACCCAAGGTTTGCCGGTAGAGTTGCAAGTAGAAAAAGAGCTTAAGTTCCGCGGCAAGCCTGATATTGAAAAGTATGGCGTGCAAAAGTTCAATGCCAAGTGCAAGGAAGACGTATGGAAGTTTAAGGCTGATTGGGAAAAGCTGACCGAACGAATCGGCTTTTGGCTGGATTTGGATAACCCTTACACCACTTACGAATCGTATTACATAGAAAGCCTGTGGTGGATTTTAAAGCAGGTGTATGAGGCAGGATTGCTGTATCAAGGGTACAAGGTAGTGCCGCAGTGCCCGAGGTGTGGCACGGCTTTGTCATCGCACGAAGTGGCTTTGGGGTATCAGAGCGTGACCGAGCCGGCGGTATTTGTGAAGTTTAAAGTAAAGGAACCACAAAAGCATGGTTTGCCAGCTAACACGTCCATTCTCTCGTGGACGACAACTCCGTGGACGTTGCCGGGTAATGTGGCATTGGCGGTTGGAGAAAATATTGAATATTGGTGTGTGTTTTTTGAGCAGAATTATAAAGATTTTAAGGCGGGTGAAGCTTACATAGGGGCAGGGGATTTTTTTACAAAATCTATCACTGGTAGTATTGCATATGGCGATGGCACTAGCTCGGGATATAGTGAGCCAGCCCAAGCCTCGATTTCTGACATTATTAATGGTTCTCCTAATATTACAATTCTTAAAATAAGGGGTAGTGTTTTATCTAATTTAGGTTTGGAGTATGAACCTCTATTCGACATCAAACCACTACAGAAAGACAAATCATACCATGTCTATGCGGCCGACTTTGTCACTACCACCGAAGGCACGGGCGTGGTGCACACGGCGGTGATGTACGGCGAAGACGACTATGAGCTGGGTGAAAAAGTCGGCTTGCCTAAATATCACACCGTGGACGAGAACGGCTTTTTTACCAAAGAAGTTACCAAATGGGCTGGCAAGTTTGTCAAAGACAAGAAAGTGGAACAGGGGATTGTGGCTGACCTCAAAGAACGCGGACTGTTGTTTGCCGAAGAACCATACAAGCATGACTATCCTTTTTGCTGGCGTTGCGAGTCGCCCCTTCTTTATTATGCCAAGCCATCATGGTTTATTAAAATGTCAGAGTTAAGGGAGGATTTAAAGTCTGCTAATGAAAAAATCAACTGGTATCCGGAGCACATCAAGCACGGCCGGTTTGGCGAGTGGCTGGAGGGCGTAAAAGACTGGGCTATTTCGCGCGAGCGTTATTGGGGGACGCCGTTGCCGTTGTGGGTGTGTCAGGAGTGTAAGAAAGTTATCTGCGTCGGGAGTTTGTCTGAACTGGCGGAGCTGACCAAGGACAAGAATCAGGAATCAAGAATTAAGAATCAAGAATTTGATATTCATCGACCATTTATTGACGAGATAACCATACCTTGCGAATGCGGCGGCACTATGAAGCGAGTACCCGAGGTGGCTGACTGCTGGTTTGATTCAGGCTCTATGCCGTTTGCCCAGTGGGGATTTCCTCATAAAGCAGGGAGTAAGGAGCAGTTAGCAAATAGTTATCCGGCTGATTTTATTGCCGAGGCTATTGATCAAACCCGAGGGTGGTTTTACACGCTTTTGGCCGTGGCCACTCTGCTTAAAAAAGCCGGCGCTGTTAAAGAAATTCCGCCGTATAAGAACGTTATTTGTCTTGGACATATCAACGACAAGCAAGGGCAAAAAATGTCCAAGTCCAGGGGCAACATTATTGACCCCTGGGAAATCATTGATAAGTACGGCGCTGACGCCTTGCGTTGGCACCTTTACACCGCTAATCAGCCGGGCGAGCCAAAAAATTTTGACCCGCAGGCCGTGGACGAGGTGGTGAAGAAAACGTTACTCATTCTTATGAACGTGGTGAACTTTTATGAGATGTATCAGGATCACGCCGAGGCACCACGGGTAGCGCCGAAGTCGGACCACGTACTCGATAGGTGGGTATTGGCGTTGGTCACCAAGCTCACCAGCGACGTGACCAGCCACCTGGAACGGTACGAGGTAACCGAGGCCGGTCGCGAGCTCGCTGCCTTTGTCACCGAGCTCTCTACGTGGTACGTGCGTCGTAGCCGTGAACGTTTTAAGGCTGGCGGCACTGATGCCGGCCGCGCCCGTACTACACTGGGCTACGTGCTGCGGCAGCTTGCTATACTCCTGGCGCCTTTCACGCCGTTCGTGGCTGAGGAGGTGTACGGCCGCATAAAAGGTGGGTTGGAATCAGTGCACCTGGAAGATTGGCCTGGGCAGAGCCAGCCTACAACTGACGGCCAACAACTGCTAGCAGATATGGTTAAAGCCAGAGTAGAAGTTGAAAAGGCGTTGGCTCAGCGAGCGGCTGCCGGATTAAAGGTACGTCAGATACTTGGCAGTTTAACTACCACCGTAGCTTTTGATGAAGATATTTCAACTATTATTGCTGAAGAAGTGAACGTTCAAAAAGTTATTCACGGTACAGAAACCAAACTTGATACTAGAATCAATGAAGAGCTTAAGGCGCTTGGTTTGGTGCGCGAGTTTTGCCGGCAGGTAAATGCTTTAAGGAAAGCCAAGGGGCTGACAATTAACGACCGTGTGGTGCTGAAGGTTGGGACAGATAAAGCTATGGCGCAGGTACTTGAGAATAATCGTGAAGTTATAATCAAGGCAACTTTGTCGCGTGAGTTGCAAGTGGTAACAGGACAGCACTATCGAGATAAACTGGCGATTGAAGGTGTTGAAGAAATTACTGTAGAAATGCAATAAAAGCTTATTATTAAGCTTTATAAACTTATGATCTCAATCGAAAAGCAAGTTGAGGGACCTGGCCCGGTTGAGGAGTCAGTGAGCCCTGAGATCGCACGGGAGCGGCGCTTGAGGGATGAGGCTTGGAATAAGTGGCGTTTTCGTAGAGGAGCGGCTACTGACGAACAGCTTCGTGAGATAGATCGCGCTGTGTCAGATAAAAAATTTTTGGCCACGGGCGCCAAGTTGGTGTTTGGGGAAGAACCTGAAGGACGTCTGCAACTTACACCAGAGCAACTCCAGCAGGCGAGCGGTGAATGGCGGCAGTTTGTCAAGGATATATCTGACCGATATGTCAGTGCTTCTGATGAATATATAGAAAACAGAATTGCTGAGCTTGCCAAGCCAGGGCGGAAGAGAAAGGCTGCTGAGAAGTCTACTTATGAATATAACAAAATGGGCGTACTTGATAGAGAACAGCAGGAGCGAGCGGCGCTAAAAGAGATACTTAAACGGCGTAAAGAAAAAGCAGATTCTAAATAATGTCCACCTATTTAACCCGCGGTTTTGTTTTGCGCATGCAGCCGTGGCGTGAAAACGCCCGGCGCTGTGTTGTTTTGACCGAGGGCTCCGGCAAGCTAGAGCTAGTGGTTGCTGGCGGACAAAAGTCTATCTCCAAACTGGCGCCCCACTTACAGCCCTTCAGCGAGGTGGAGCTGATGGTGGCGCCAGGTCAAAAGCTTGATCATCTGGCCGCCGCCAGCCTGCGTCGCGTTTACCTT
>JACRFN010000069.1 GCA_016217875.1 Candidatus Kerfeldbacteria bacterium | reverse complement strand
CCCGTCTGGAACACCCAAACACCGCGCGAAGATATTATTGTTAATTTCGCCGGCTGGCTCAGACGCCAACTCAAGGCCGTCAAACCAAATGTGGTCGTATCGGCCGACGTCTTTGCCTACACTTTCGTGGAAGACTGGGACCTTGACATGGGACAGCGGGTAAAAAAACTGGCCGCGGCGGTTGATGTTATTGCCCCCATGGCCTACCCCTCTCATTACTACGGTAAAAATTTCGGCTTTACCAATCCGGCCGAACATCCGTATGAAGTGGTCAGGCTGACTTTGGAAAAAGGTAAAAAATTATTTATCAATTCACCACAAATAATAATCAGGCCTTGGCTACAAGATTTTAACCTGGGGGCTGTCTACACGGCCGATCTGGTGCGCGCCGAAATCAAGGCCATAGTCGATGCCGGCTATCACTCAGGCTGGATGTTGTGGGACCCGCGCAACATATACACCGCGGGCGCGCTTCAACCTAAAGCTACAGCCGAAGGGAAATAACCTCCCATGGCCAACAGAGAATATAACATGACGCCACCAAACCAGGGTCTAGAGCTACTCTACACGTCTGACTGCCCAGCCTGGCCGCAGGCTCAAGTCAATCTGGAGGAAGCCTTACGCCAAACGGACTTAGCCAAAGAGCCCTGGCGCCTGGTGATGATAGAAACACTGGAGCAGGCCTACGCCTATAATTTTTTTGCCTCGCCCACCATTCATATCCATGGCCTAGATATTGAACCTCAAGCCCGCCGTGCCATAAGACGAGCCTTGGGAACGGGGCGGCCTTATTTTTCTCACGGCCAAGCGCTAATCGCCCCGCCAGTTGAGCTGATTATAAAAGCCATTAAAGAGCTGTATTAAGGCCGAGCCAACAAGCAGCCAGCTTTGACAAGCCTAGGCTCTCCATCTTACGCTAAAGTCATACGCCTAGTAACAAAACTTCACTCGGGCTCACTGGGCGCGACCAGACTACAAGGTGTGTTTAACTATGTTACTTATTCTAATAATTATGACCTTTTCTAGCTCGCTTGAACTAAGCGCCTAGTGAAGTTATTGTTACTGGGTATGACTACTACAAATCTTGAAACACTTTTTACCAAAGCTAACATGGCCGGTGCGTCTGACCTGCACTTAGTGGTGGGGCGGCCGCCTACCATACGCCTGCACGGTGTACTACAACCTTTGGACGAACCCGAGTTGACGACCAAAAAAATGGAAGAGTTGGTGTTGGATATTCTGAGCTCGGAACAAAAACAGCGCTTCCTGCAAAACCGCGATCTGGACCTATCCTACCAAATAAAAGACGGCACCAGACTCCGAGTCAACTTGCACTTTGAAAAAGACAACCTCGGTTTGGTGGCCCGTATCATACCAACCAACATTCCCTCGTTGGATGAATTAGGCATGCCTGAGTTTATCAAAGAACTGACTCGCCTGGATTACGGCCTGGTGTTGGTGACTGGTCCCACTGGATCGGGCAAATCAACCACCTTGGCGGCCATGATTGAATTAATTAATAATGAGCGAGCTGTACATATTATTACCCTAGAAGATCCGATTGAATTCCTGTTCCAGCCCAAACAAAGCATTATCAAACAAAGGCAACTCGGCACTGATATGATATCTTTTGCTGAAGGGCTCAAACATACTTTGCGTCAAGACCCCAACGTCATTATGGTAGGCGAAATGCGTGACTTGGAAACTATCAGCACCACCCTCACTCTGGCTGAAACCGGCCATCTGGTGCTGGCCACATTGCACACCAATAGCGCCGCTCAAACCATCGACCGCATCATTGACGTTTTCCCGCCCCACCAGCAGACCCAAATCAGACTACAGTTATCATTCTCGCTCAAGGCCGTCATTTCCCAGCGCCTGGTGCCCAAGGAAGGCGGCGGCCGCATCGCAGCGCGAGAAATCCTGTTTAACAACCCGGCCGTGGCCAACCTCATCCGCGAGAACAAAGTGGCCCAAATTAAGTCGGTGCTGCAAACCAGCGCTGCCGAGGGTATGATTAGTATGGACCAGCACCTCAAACAATTAATGCGCGAGAAGACCATCAATCGCACCACTGCCCTGGCTCACGTTACCTCACCTGAGGTATTGAAATAAAATTCATTCACCTTTTATAAACACAAATCAAACACCCCAACTTCTGTTGGGGTGTTTGATTATGGAACGGGTAGCCCCGCGGCCGCGGGGCATCATCAGTTTGTCCCGCAGGGCGGGATCCCCGCGAACATCTCTACTTATCCTGTAGTCGGAGCGGGCAACGGGAGTCGAACCCGTATGATGAGTTTGTCCCGCAGCGACGAGATGAACGAAGTGAATCCGTCTGGCTACGAGGATCCCGTGGCGTTAACCACACAGAGCGGGCAGGGGGAATCGAACCCCCATCATCAGCTTGGAAAGCTGAGGTAATGCCACTATACGATACCCGCTCTGTAAGGACAACATATGACGGGATCCTCGAAAAATAAAGTCGCTGACGCTCCAATTTTTCGGGAGAAAACTCACATAATAACCGTTATATGATACCCGCTCCGACTACAGGATTTATAATATAGGTGCGGGAGAAAACACTTAAAAATTTATACGATACCCGCACTCAAGTGTAGGTTACTTTGGCTGCTTTTTTTCACCCGCGGCCTGAACTGGTTTCTTAACTATGGCCTTAGCTGGTATCTTAGCAGTTGGCTGTTTTACTGCTGTTTTTTTAACTACCGGGGCGGCAGTTAAAATATCAATTCGTTGGGCGATAATAATTTCATTTTGACGGCCACCAGTAACCTTAATGTAATGCAGGCGGCGTAATGACGCGGGAGTTACGGTTTTTTTACCCCACCAGATTTCTGTTTCAGGGGTAATTAGCACCGGATCATAAACTTTACGCTTGCCTTCGGTATATACCACAGTCACCACCTCATCACTCAAGCCGGATATTTGAGCGCGTTTGATAATTATTGACCTAATCTCAGGCTGAGGAGAAGTGTTTTCTTGGGCGGCTAAAGGCCAAGCTAAACCTAAGAAAAAAATTGATACCAATACTGTAACTAATCGACGCATAAAAAATGATCAAATAATCGGTTAAGTGTTTATTATCACTGTGCCGCGGGTCAGAATCCCTGCCCGCCGGCAGGCAGGGAACTGGCGACGCTCATCCTTCTCAAACACACTCCACCAAATTATAGTGATTTGGTGCCTGGGGCCAGAATCGAACTGGCGACGCCAGCCTCTTCAGGGCTGCGCTCTACCACTGAGCTACCCAGGCAAGTAATTTGGTGGAGTGCGTTGTTAAGCTACCGCGGCGCACTAATAATAATTTAACTGGTCGGGGTACTGGGATTTCTCCTCGCTCCGACTCGGAGCCTGGGCGCTACACTCACCCCGCGGACGCGGGGTTTCTCGCGCCCTTCAAATTCCTCAAATTATAAATGGTCGGGGTACTGGGATTTGAACCCAGGACCTCCTGCTCCCAAAGCAGGCGCGCTAGCCAGCTGCGCTATACCCCGCAGATAATACCCCCGATAAACCCAGGGTATCCTCCCCGCCCAGAGCGGTAACCATGAGTGAACCCGCTGTAACGGGCGAGATGAATGGTGGGTCGTCCGGGACTCCTCCTCGCTCCGACTCGGAGCCTGGGCGCTACACTCACCCCGCGGACGCGGGGTTTCTCGCGCCCTTCGAGTCCCTGACAACTATTAAGGCGTCGGCTGGCTAGATGATATAGCCAAACGAAGCTTTAGCGAAGTTTGGTGGGTCGTCCGGGACTCGAACCCAGAACCAACTGCTTAAGAGGCAGCTGCTCTACCAATTGAGCTAACGACCCAAGTTATGGACTTAGTTGTTAAATATTATAACTATCCACCCAGAACTAATCCGCCTAAGGCGGACTGCTCTACTAATTGAGCTAACGACCCTGGTGCCCTCGGAGGGATTCTGTCCTGGGCAGCGCCGAAAGCTGCGCTTGCTCGCTTTCGTCGGACGCTCGCCCCGCCTACGCGTGGCTCGCTCCTGCCCTTCGAATCCCAGCCATAAGGCCATCATAAGGATTGGTGCCCTCGGAGGGATTCGAACCCCCAATAACTGGTCCGAAGCCAGTCGTGATATCCATTTCACTACGAGGGCTTAATGAATCCGAATAATATTGATGCTTAAAAGCTCTACTTGATTAGAGTAGAGCTTTATTAAGATATCATAAAATGCTTATTAATTCAAGGGGTGGATGACTAAATAGAAATTCACTACTATCTGGTCTTAGGCTACTATAAAATCAGGATAATAAATATGACCCAGGCACCAGATAACTCGGCAGACAACTTTTACCAAGCAGTCTATAAGCTTGTGCGCCGCATACCCCCAGGGTATGTTGCCACCTATGGCCAAATAGTGGCGCTGTTGGGCAAGCCGCGCGGGGCGCGCCTGGTTGGCTGGGCTTTGCGCAGCTGCCCGGCGGATGTTCCCTGGCAACGCGTTATCAACCACCGGGGTATGATCTCCATTGAGAACCTAAACGCCCCTAAAGAACTCCAGGCTCAACTGCTAAAGGCCGAGGGTATAAAAGTTAGCTTCTCTGATAATAATTTTTGGGTTAAGCTAGAGCAGTATCTGTGGGACGCTGAGCGTCCCTTATTACCCCGCTCAGCGGGGTGGCAACCGCGAGTTTAATTATTATGTTCCAAAAAATAGCCCAGCAAACTGTCATTCAAGTGCTCGGCAAAATCTTAAGCCTGCTCTTGGGTTTAGCTGTGGTGGCCCTGATGACGCGCGCCCTAGGCCCGGAAGGCTACGGCCAATACACCACCGTCATCGCCTTCCTGCAACTGACAAGCCTGCTTACCGGCTTTGGTTTAAGCATGACGGTGGGGCGTGAACTCGGTTCCGGCGTTATGCCGGCCAACACTCTGCTGGGGAACGCTTTAAGCTTCAGGGCTATTACAGCCGGGGTGGCTTTTGCGGCCGCGCCGGTAGCGGCTGGCCTGCTAGGCTATCCTCAGCCTTTAATTTTAAGCATGATGTTGGTTAGTGTGGGTTTTTGGGCCGGCAGCATCACTCAGACCATCACCAGTGTTTTTCAAGCCAAGCTTAAAAGCGGCTGGCTAACCAGTGTCGATATCACCAGTCGTTTAGTTTTACTGGCTGGCACTGGTTGGGCGGCTTATACCTTGGCGCCGCTCAACACTTATCTTAGCGTGTTCGTGTTAGCCAACCTGTTGGCGCTGTTACTTTACATTATTTTAGCGCGGCGACTCATCTCTTTTACCTGGCAGTTTGATTTAAACATCTGGCGTATACTATGGGTGCACACCTGGCCCATAGCTCTCACTACCACTCTTAACGTCATTTACTTCAAAGCCGACACCGTCATTTTGTCGCTCTTTCGCCCCGCTGCCGAAGTCGGATTTTACGGCGCCGCTTACACTGTGCTGGAGGTTCTCCTGGCTTTCCCGGCTATTTTAGGCGGCCTGTTGCTGCCGCAAATAGCCCAAGCTCGAGCGGACGGACAACACGAGGAAGTAAAGCGGCTTTATCGCGGCGCGGCAGACGCCTTGCTGGCGGCTGGCGTGGCAGTAATAGCCGGCGCCGCTCTGGTAGGGCGACCGCTTATGTCAGTAATCGCCGGCTCAAACTTTGCCATAACCGGCGACATTTTGGCGGTCTTAAGCTTGGCTATTATGTGCTCGTTCGTGGGCAATGCGGCAGGCTACGCCATTTTTGCAATCAAAGAACAAAAACGTCTGATAAAAGTATTTGCTGCTGGCGCGGTGCTCGGTTTCACCGCTTACCTGATATTCATTCCTGTTTATTCCTATTGGGGCGCGGCCTGGGTAACCGTCGGGGTGGAAGCTTTGGTTAACCTAGCTATGGTAACCATCCTCTGGCACCGCGGCGTGCCACTGTCGTTTAAGCGTTGGCCTAAGATACTGCTGGCCACCTTGGCTTTGGCCGTCGGACTCGCTGCCCCCCTAGATTTGTGGCTCAAACTGGTGTTGGGGTTGGGACTTTATGGTTTGGTACTTTGGAAAACAAATCTGTTGTCGGACTACACTAAAAACTCATTGACACAACAAAGTTCCGCACCTATACTGTGAACGCTTAAAAGCAATAATAAAAGTTAAACTGGAGGCGTGCCAGAGTGGTCGAATGGGCCGCACTCGAAATGCGGTATACCTGTAAGGGTATCAGAGGTTCGAATCCTCTCGCCTCCGCCAGAAAGGATTTTGCAAGCGTGAGTTGCCCGCCTCGCTTCGCTCGGCGGCTAATTTGTATGGGATTTTTGGCGAAAAAGAAACGGATTTATCAATCAAAATATGGTTCGAGCCGATTTGTTTTAGAAATGTTGTCATTTCGGACTTATCCCCACTCCGCGCCAATTCTGCCGCGTGATTAAGGGATTTTACGAACGCACGAGCCGGTTCGAGCCAAGACACACTCCCGTTCTCAATTTCGTTGATTTCTTCGTTGCACTCGACCTTGCGCGAGAGTAGCTTCTGTTTTTGCGCGGTGTATTCTTCGGCAGAAACTATCTCGTCGAGATATGCAGAAAGCAACTTGTCTAACTTTATGGCAATGTCGGTTATCTCATTTTTTAGAGTTTGCAAAACCACTCGACTGTTCTCTTTTGCTTTCTGCTCGTCCTTGTCTAGCTCGCGAAAAACTTTCTCGGTGTCTTGGCTCGACGAAGAAACTTTTTGAAGAAAACTTTTCACTTGTTCGGTTAATGATTCTTCGCGGACATATTTTTGAGAACACGTTTCGCGCTTCTTGGTACAGCGATAATAATTATGTCCTTTTTGTGTTTCAGCAGTAATCGCACACTTACATTCTCAACAGGTGAGCAGTCCGCGAAATGGAAATGTTTTCTCTGACTTGCGCGTCTTGATATGTCCGCGAGATTTCATAACCTCTTGGCACATATCAAAAAGT
>JACRFN010000068.1 GCA_016217875.1 Candidatus Kerfeldbacteria bacterium | reverse complement strand
CATGGCCGTCTGAACCTTGGCCGAAGCCTCGGGATTGCGACCGATAGCCTCCATGGCCTTACCCGCCAGCTTACCAATGGCCAAAGCGGGCACCATACCGCCGATAGCGATGGTGGCGCCTGCGGCTATACCCTTGATAACCGAGGCGTCCAAACCCACGGCCGCTTTGACTACTTCGACTTCTGCTGCCATATTAGTTTCCTTTCACTCGAGCTAAGTCCGCCACGGCCAGAATTTTTTATTTTTAGGCCGTCAGTCTTAATCGAGGTTTATAAGGAGTTAGCGTTCAATTCTTTATTTTAAAGAACTGAACGTCAACCCCCTAGTGCTCGGCATGCTCAACCGTAGCGGTGGTAAGGAAAACCAGGGTTAAAAGCGAGAAAACCAGTGCCTGGATAAAACCGACGAAAATCTCCAGAAACAAAAACGGCAAGGGGGCCACATAAGGCACCAAGGACGACACTACTATCAGCAAAACTTCACCGGCAAAAATATTGCCAAACAGACGGAAGGAGAACGACACTACCCGCGCGGCCTCCGATACCATCTCCAACAAGCCCACAAAAAAGAGGATGGGGTTGTGAAAGTTGAGGTACTTACCGGCGTGCTTGAAAAAACCAATGGCGGCGATGCCAAAAATTTGCGTGCCCAGTACGGAAATCAAGGCGATGGCCAGTGTACCGTTAAGGTCAGCTGAGGCCGAACGCAAAAACGGCACGATGACGGTGCTGCCGTTGTGAACTTCTTTCAAGCCCACGGAGCCAACGCCCGGAAACAGGCCAAACCAATTGGCCAACAGCACAAAGAAAAAAATAGTACCGACCAAGGGGAAAAAGCGTTGCGCCCGCTCCCGGCTGCCGGTCACGCTGGCCATGAACTGCAGCGCGCCCTCCACGATTGTTTCCAACAAGTTCTGCAAACCGTGCGGCACCGGCTTAAGTTTAAGGCTTTGGAAAACAGCTGCCAGAGCTATAAAAAACAGGCCCACTAACAAGGCCACCAACAATGAATTAGTGACGGTGAGTGGCCCCAGCTGAATCAACGGCTCAGCGGCTAAAGATATGTTCATGACTTTATTTCCTCCCCCTTGGACGAGGCGGCAGACTCCCGCTCGCTTCCGGCCATGATGTATTTTGTTTTCTTAATTATGAGCCAGCTAGAAACCACAATCGACAACAGCACGCCCGTCAGCAGCAGCCAAGGCGAAGTGTTAAGGTACCGGTCAGCCAGGCGCCCCAGTAGCGCTAAAACTACCAAAGGAATGGCAATGGTATAGCCCAAATCCCAGGCCAGGGCGAGGGCTTGGAAAAGCGGTCTATTAGGTAATAAGGGCTTGTCTGCCATATGACTTTTTTGAGCCAACTTAACACTTAAACTTCGAGGAGCAATTATAACCTTTAATTTCGTTCAAGTCAATGGTTAGAAAATTTTTTGGCTAAGATAAAAGAAAAAATAACCACCCAAAACAACTTTAACTAAAATTAGCGACTATTTACGACCTACCAAGACAACTGCTTCGACATCTGAATTGGCTGGTAAAGTTTCCTGGCGTGCGATTGGATAAGTTGAGGCCAGGGCGTTTTTTAATAATTGAGAATAGGCTTCCTTATCTGCTTTAAGCTGCAGTATGGTAACTGGCGCGTTATTAATAGTGGCGTTACCGATGCTTTGCGTCACAAAACCCTTAGCCTCCAAAATAGTTTTCACTTCGGCCGCTCGACCCTTAATTCCACTGGCGTTAAGTAGTTTGAGTTTTAAACTACGCGGATCAGGCGGCGGTGGCGGGACAGGAGATGGAACAGGCTCTGGTGCAGGCAAATTAACATTAGAGTTCTGGTTGCTCTCCGACTGAACTTGAGCTGGCTTGCTATCAGTAACAACTGGCTGATTAGTATTGGTGTTAGTAGCACTCTCGTTGGTTGGAATTTCCGGTATCGGAACCGGAGCTGGCTGGAGGGTGCTAATCGTCTGGCCGGACAACCGAGCCTTTACTTGCTCCCAGGCCGAACGATTAAAGCTGATCATTTGTTTGGCTATAACCTGTTGGTCTACCATAAAAGAGTTGTTAATCACTCTTACCAAAAAACGCACTACCAAAAACGCACTTATCACAATGGCGACCAATATGACCATTGAAACAATTGAATAAATTTTATTGTGCCACTTTATCATAATCTTTAAGGAGAATTTCTAACATAAACCCTGCCTGATAGTTGAAACTGGCCTTGGGCCGCATAACCTTGGCTGCCGCCGGTCAAGTCTACATTTTGTATTTGAATAACGTATGGCAATTTTTCTAATTTACCCAAATAAGCTGTAAAATTATCCAGATTGCCGGTTAAACTGGCCTGGAAGCCTAATGGTACTATACCTGTCGCTCCCTCACTAAGGCTAGCGAAATTCAACACCTGCACTAAATTATTTTGCGCGGCCGCAGATTCCAAAGAGGAAACCACGCTCGTCAAATCATCGCTTGACGGCACGGCCTGTCTTATAATTTTAAGATCATCCACCAAAATTTGGGCTTCAGCGCGCAAAGAGGCGGTAATATTCTCACGCGTAGTCAATACTTCCATAAGAGTGCGCTGTTTTGACATCTCATCAGACATGCGATTAAGCCTACCTGACAAGTACGACAAAACTAGCCCGCCGATAACTAGCCCGCCTAATAACCAACTGATTTGAATGGCTAAATAACGTTGAGATCCCGTCATGGCAAATCCAAAGTAAAATTCACACTAAAAGGTATATTTTCTTTCAAGACTAAATTAGCCACGGGCAAACGAACACTACCCACACCTGAGCTGGCCTCAAGCCGACGCTTAAAATTGACTAAGTTCTCTCGCGTTTGAGCCGTAGCCTGAATATTAATTACTACCGGTTCGCCCTCAGGAATAGTTAAATGGGTAAAATTGATACCGGCCGTAGCCAATGCGCTGGTGGCTTTGATGTACCGAGAACGCAAAGCCTGGGGTAGGGGCGGTAAAATTTGAAGCTCACTGACACGGGCATTAAAATCACGCGCTTGATACTCTAGGACGGCTGTTTCTGGAGAAAGTGGCAATTTACTCTGTCGTTCCACTTGCCGCGCCAAACCAATATTCATCCAATTCAGTAACAAGAAAACGCCCAAATAAACCGCTAAATATAAACCTAAAACTACTAATGATATAGTGCGGGCTGTACTGATAAATGACAAAGTCTTTTGCTGTTCGTACAAAGATTCGGTACCGACAGGTAATAAACTGTTTAAAGAGTCCTGGCTACGTGGAATAAGGCCGCGGCAGGCGGCGCCGGCGGCCGACAACCATTCATTACTTGGTAACCCGTTTATTATATTAGTAGCTAATCTTACCTCTGAACCACTTATGGCTGATACGGACTTAGCTAAGGTTTGTGCCTGAGCTCGGCCAGTATGCAATTGCACCGGCTGCCAAGCGTAAGCTGGGTGCTCGACTGTTAAATAGGCGCGCAAACGACGAATCTCTCGCCCCATAATCTCACTCACCTGCTCCAGGGCTGGAGCGCCACTATTACCGTTAAAACCTAACTCGCCCCACGTTTGCTGGCGCACGAAAAGCGGTAAATTATTTTTATAAGCTACAGCTAATAACCCCTCAATGCTTTCGCGTAGCAACACGCTCATACCCGCGGGGGGTAAATTGAATACTCTACCCAAACTAAAGGACGGCATTTCTAAAGCAATTAACTGCAAGCCGGCTTCTTTAAGAGCTTGAATATAAGGATCCACTATTGTCCGAGCTGCCAAAGATACTAATACCACTATCCTATCCGTTA
The DNA here is from genome assembly GCA_016217875.1 of Candidatus Kerfeldbacteria bacterium. Classification (GTDB taxonomy): domain Bacteria; phylum Patescibacteriota; class Patescibacteriia; order Veblenbacterales; family UBA10138; genus JACRFN01. The sequence continues at coordinate 7,563 of JACRFN010000068.1, read as the reverse complement.
ATTCTTCTACTACCTGCCAATCAAGATAAGCCTGAGACAGGCTCAAAGGTAAGGTTAAAGCCGCATTGACGCTGACAGCCTCGGCTAAGCGGTATTCTGGCAAGGGTGGAAAGGTAATGAGTTGCGAATAAGTGTTAGCTTGGGGCAACGAGGCTATGACGTAAGGAAATTTTAAAGGTTTGGGTTTAGCTTGTTTTAAAAGTTTAGCCGCGGCGGCGGTTAACACTTTTGGCTTTTTTAATAAACCCTGCTCTATAACACTATCCGGTAATTCTACTTCACTGGTAGACTGTACCTTTTTGGCGCTGCCCGAGGCTTCGGTTAAGTAAACCAGCCGCAAAACTTTGGGCTCAATAGATAAACCAGATATATTTTCACGCGGAATAATAAACTGAAAAAGGTTCATAGGTGACGAAGGCCGAAGACCGAATTACGAAGTCCAAATTTCATATCTAGGAGATGATTAGAATTAGAAGATGATAGGTCGAGCTTCAAGCTTCGCAATTAATCAATTTCGGTCCAGCTGGCCTGTGATAAAGCTCCCACCACTGCCGTCACGTTTATCACCGCTTGAATCTTGCGCGTACGATTATCGCTGGTGGCCGTCACGGTCACGGTAGTTTGATTAGCCACCGGCTCATCGCGGTCTACTACTATGTTAGCAGTGCCGCTGGAAACGGCCAAGTTATAACCTGTTAAATTCTCATAATTTTTATTTCGCGCCAACCGCCACAAGGCGTCGTTTAGGCCGGCTTGAGCCACATATAAAGCCTGGGTTGAGCGGGTGGAGCCTGAACTTAAGTACTGACTAACTTGGCTGGAAACAGCCATACCTAAACTAGCGGTTAAAACAATCCCAGATAAAGCCAGTAAAGCCGGCAAGGCGGCCATACCGCGGCGGGAATACCGAAGACCGAATATTAAATTCCGAATACCTAATGCCACCCGCTTAATCTCGGACTTCGGACTTCGGACTTCGGACTTCGGACTTCTTATCATAAAATTAACGTAGCGATACCGTGGTCTGTTCGGTTTTAGAATATTGATAAACCGAACGACCGAGATCGTTATAAGCTATGGTAAGCGTTATCTGAATTGTCGGCTTGGCTGGCGAGGCGTTGGCTAAATGCTGAAAGCCGATCGAAGTCACTTTCACCCTATTATTGGTAAGAGCCTGTGCTATGCCGGCACCCTCCGTAATTCGCAAAACTTGACTGGATAAATCAAAGACGGTGGGATTCTTAGAACCGTCCGACATGGCCAATGATAAAGCTGACCCGCTACCACCAGCCGTTGGCGTATTTATACTAGCGGCGCGACGCACGGCTGAGCTTATAGTATCCAAAGAAAAACGTAAATTCTGTTGTACCTCGGCCCGGGCCTCCTCGGCTGAACTAGACTGGCTGGAAGTTGAAGCTAACCCTACAATCACCATCAGCAGCACTGCCAAAATGGCAATGTAAATAATTAATTCCAGCAAGCTGAAACCGCGGATCGCCAATCGCCAATCGTCTCTCGTGTTATGAACGAGTAGCGAGGAACGGAATTTAAAATTTAAATACGACATACTACTTACTCAAATTAACAACTACATCGTCTACTTGCGGCGTAGCTGTGCCAGCGGTCACGCAGTCATTAGAACAGATAATAAGCTTATAGCGCACGTAGCGCTTATTATCATGGTTGGAGGCGCAACCTACTTCCTGTGGCGTGTTGGGATTATCTTGGTAATAAGTACCACTGGTGCAATTGGACCCAAGATACGACCAAGCACCGCTGTCGTTGCAGGTGGGCGGATTGGTCTTGCCATTGGAACAATCAGAGGTGGCGAGTTGGAACTTGACCACGCCCGGCGGACTGCCCAAGCTTCCCTGCCAATAAACTGAATTAAAAGCAGCGCCTTGGCTTACGCCGGTGTCGTAAACGGAAGAAATTATCTGCCCTGAGGTCACGTAACCGGTACCGGTATTGGTATACTTATAAGTAACATATATCCGGGCCGATACCACATTGGTAGTGTAGTTCGTACCTTTGTAATAAAAAGTGTAATTTTGGTAACCGGGAAAATAGCTATCTATCACCACGGACGACGCATCAAGTAGCCTGGTAAACTTGGTTGTTTCAGTGGAACCTCCACCTAGGTCAAGGGTGGCGTTATTGTAGCTGGGGCTGCCGGGCGGATTGACCTTGACGTCATCCCCCACTGTGGCAGTGCTGCTGCTCCCCTTGGCCACGGCGGTTATTTCAATAAAAGCGCTTTTGATGCTGGGCGACTGCTCAGGAAGATTCAGGCTGAAACTTTTTGATACCTCGGTGCCAGAGCTGGTGGAAGCTAATTCCTGATGAATAAAAGTCTCGGTCATTTTAAGCTGATTACTAACAGTGGTTGACCCGTCATAAGACAAGATTAGTTTGGCTGCAAAAAGCGAGTACTGCCCGCCAGTGGCCGTGCCTTTTACGTACAAAGTGTAACTGTAATCAGTGGCCGCGGCCGCTATATTCCCGAGCGGCGTATTGCCGCCGCCCTGCCAGGCGTCATAGGAAATGGTGAAACGTTTGGGGTTACTGGAGGCCGGCAGCGTGTAGGTTTGCACGCAGCCGGTTATTGGGGAGGTGCAAGCGCCAGCTGAATCTATGCCTCGCTCCAAGTCAACCGTGATTGTTTGGCTGCCGGAAGTGTTGTAGGAGACTCCCGTGACCTCAATGATGGCGCTGCGCACGGTTGGCGTTTCCGGTACGTTAATGGTGAATCCCCAACCATTGCCACTGTTATTGTAAGAGCCACTTCCCAGCACCGAAGCCTCCTGGCCTATGAACCACTGGCCTTCTTTGCGCGCCGTGGTTGTGATGGATTGAACGCTACTGCCCGGCCAAAAACTAAAGCTAAGTACGACAAGAAGCGTAATAACAACTTCTCGTGTCCTGGTTACTGTGCCTTGGTACCTATTCTTCACCATAAGATTCGCTAGCCGTTCGCCATAGGCTACAGGCCGCTACGGCACATAAGTATAGGTAAGAATAAGTTTGGCTGACAGCGCGCTCACACCCGCGACAGTGGGTTTAAGATAAAACTTATAGTTGTAAGTGTTGGCGCCGGTAGTAATATCGTTCATATTCTGACAGTCGGTACAAGAGGCCGGCGGGTTTAGAGCGTCAAATAAAATCTTGAACGGCGTAATGGCATCAGTGGCGTCAACGGTGTAACTAGCGGCCCCGCCGTCGCTGCCATAAGCGCCGGTGCCGCGCTTAAGTTCAACCTTAAGGGCCTGGCTGCCTGAAGCGCTCACGCCATTTACTTCAATAATGGCGCTCTTTATCACAATGTCAGAGGCCGGACTCTCGGGAATGTAGATTGACGGTGAATAAGTAATGAGCGTGCCAGCGGTGGTAGCGGCTGTTTCCTGGCCAATAAAGTGCTGGATGGACTTCATTGGTCTGGAGGAAGTGGTGTTGAAAGTGCAAGCCGAAGCGCCAGTGTGGGAGTAACCTTCGTTGCTCACCCCGTCTTTCGAGCGGACGCGGAAAGAGTAGCTGGTGCTGGGGTTGAGCCCAGAGATAATAACTATATGGGGGCTGTTCTCGCGCGGCTGGAGCGTAGTGGTGGTGCCGGGGGTTGAGGTCCAATCAGTGAACTGGCTGGAGGCCAAATATTCCACCTGGCCCGTACTGTAAGCCCCACTGCCGGGCGGTGGCTCGGCGCCCGAGGTGGCATCAGAGGTGCTCCAGGTGATGGTAGCGCCGCGATCGCTTAAGTTGCTCGTAGCGCCGCTACAATTACCGCCGTTCAAAGTAATGCCAGGCGCCGAGTTGTCAACGTAAACGTCGAGATCATTAGGGTCGGCATTGCCGCCGAACGAAGCCCACGGTCCGTTACCGGCCGAATTCCTAACACGGGCCTGCCAGTGATACTGGCCGGCATCAGCCGCGGTCACCGACGCCCAACCCTTAACCGCCGCGCCGCCGGGATAATTGACGCCGCTGCCTTCATTATAATAGCCGCTGGTCACGGAACAGGCACCAGAACCAGTACACTCAAAAGCCGTGCCTAGAGGCTTAACTTCCACTTGCGGATAATAGTTCTCGTTCTTCTTGCCGCCTGTCATGTCCAGCCTGAACCAGATAACAAGCTGGCCGCCGACGCCGTCACCCACGGCCATGTTGGTGGTTGGCGGCTGGGCGGTGTCGGTGTTAGCCGTAAACTGGTAAAGGTTGGTGGGCGCCACCGGCTCCGGCGCCTGCACGGTGAAAGGTTGGGCGTTTGAGTCGCGCGACAAGCGCCGCACCACTATATTCTGCGCGCCAGTCGGCACGCCCACCGGCACCTTGACGTTAATGGTAGTGGCACTCCACTCTGGGTTTACGAAATCGGCGTTTAAGGCTTGGGTGGCGCCGAACTTAACATTATCAGTGGTACTGGAACGGTTGCCAGCCCCGGGGTCAGAACCAAAGTGGTTGCCGGAAATGGTAATCTGGTCGGCCTCGGCGCCTTCAATTGGGTTAAGCCCGGTAATCTTGGGCAACACTGTAATACTCCAGTTGTTGGCGGTCTTCGAGTCTGACAGACGCCGCACACCAAGCGTACCGTTATCAACCGTATCCACCAAGGCGGCGGGGATGTCTAGGCTGATGTCGGTACCACTAGTCCAGGTGTTAACCGTGGCGTTGACCGCCGCCTGCGCCGTCAAAGTAATAGGTACGATATCAGCGGTGGTGCCAAAGTGGTCGCCGTTCACCGTAACACTGGCATCACCTTCGCGGAAGGCATCGGCCACCTCGGCCGTAATCAGCGAAGTAATACGAGGCAAAAGCGTAAAAGCAGTGGTATTGGTCTTGGCATCAGCCGCCCGAGTCACCACTATATTGCCAGCGGCTGTTCCTTGTTCTAGGGGGCTAGAGGTGCCGTTGCCAATTACGACGGTGATGATGGAACAACCGTCCGGCGTACCCGAAGCGGCGCACGACTGGGTGCGCGCTCCCGAGGTCGCGGCGCCGTTTACTGTCACGCTGCCGGTGGCCGCCGCGCCAAAGTGGTTGCCGTAAATCCGCAAGGTATCGCTCTGCTTGGCTTCAGTCACGCTATTGGCAATGGTCGTGCCTGAACCAGAAGCCGTCACGTCAACGCGGGTAATCTTAGGCAGCAGTTTATAAGCCGAGTTGTCGCGTACATCGTTGGTGGAGGATTTGCCGTCGCTTTGCCCGCCAGCCGCACTGCGCACCACCTCCAGGTTAAAGCTGTCGAGATTATCGTTTACTCCTGCCGGAATAACTACTCCGGTAATACTAGAGGCTCCCCAGGTCAGGCCCGAGGTCACGTCTACTGTCTGGCTGGCGTTGTAGAAACGTACTGTACCCGCTACCGTGCCAAAGTGGTTGCCGGTGAGCGAAACAGTATCGCCCTCCCCACCCTCGCCATTAGTCGGCCCGGTAGAGGTAACCTTGGGTAGCACGTAGAAAGTGGCGTAGGTATTGGACACTTTGCCGCCGGTATTGCGCGTCAGTGTGATGGAGCCGTTGTTGGTGGCGCCTGACGGCACGGCTACGCCTGATACCGAGGTATCACCCCAAGTCATACCTGACGTAACATCAGAACCGTTAATTGTCACCTTGCCACTGCCTTGGGAGGCCTCAAAGTGATCGCCCGTAATAGTCAGGCTGGAGCCCTGCCAAGCCGAATCAGCCGGCGCGTCGGCCGGTACGGTAATGGATGTAATGCGCGGCAGAATGGCAAAAGCGAAAGTACCTGAAGTGCGTGAATCCGAAGGCCGGGTGGCTACCACATTGCCAGTGACAGTACCACCGGCGATGATGGCGCTGGTCACTTGAGTTGAGCTCCAAACCAAGGTACCGGAAACATTCGTACCGTTAACCGACAAATTAGTTGTGGTACCGCCGGTACCCAGGTGGTCGCCGTTTATTCTTATAGTATCGGTTTGCCTGGCCTCGGTTACGCCATTGGCTATCGGCGTGCCGGAAGTTGAAGCCGTAACGTCAACCGAGCTTACGCGGGGGTAAACGTAGAAAGTCACTGGCGTGCCGTCCACTTGAGCGCCACCATAAAATACCAAGCCAGAGGCGCCGGTACCGCCGTCGTTCGAAATGGCGGCATTGACTGTAAAGGTAATAGAGGTGGCAGACCAAGTAATAACATCACCATCAACCACTGTATAGCCCGAAGTACCGCCGACTTTGATACAGCCAGTATTAACCGCCCCCGCACAACTGGCTCTGGAGCCGGCGCTGGCTGAACCAAAGCCCGCACCTAAAATGGTAATGGACTGCGTGGACCGTCCGCCGTCAGTCAGTGCGCCTTCAGTATCATTGGTAATTGAGGTGGCATTAGGCAGCACGGTAGTGGTACCGGTTATGGCTTTGGCTACAGTATCACTATTGGTGGCACCAGACACAGAGACATCTGTTGAAGGGTTGGTAATTTCCACATCAATGGTTTGTCCGCCGGAGGCTGACGAGCCGACATCAGACACAAAATACAAACAAGTGTAATTCGGCGCTACGGCTATAGATACTGACGGCAGGGTAAAACTGGCGCCTTCACCGGTGTAACTCCCTGTAACATTAGACTCAATGCCGTCATAAGCGCAGGCGGCGCCGTTCTCGTAATAAAGTTTGGGCGAAGTTAGGTTGGCAAAGGTCACGTTGCCGGTGTCGCTAACCTTAACAGTTGAGACTAAGGCACTGCCCACGTCTATCTGCAAGCGGAAAGCCGCCGTTGAACCGCCGCCAATGTGCTGGCTGGTTGCGCCGCTTACTACCGTGGCGACCTGGGACCCTGCAGTGCTAACTGTTAAGGCCACGTTCACGATCGTAAACGTCTTGCCGTTGGAAACATAAGTGGAAGAGGTAACGGTGACGGTATAAGGGCCGTTGGCAAGGGCCGGGGCGTTGGCGATAATGGAGGTGTGCGAAGGCGTGCCGGTGACCGTGGCGTTGGTGGTGCCCCATTTAACGTCATCGCCGTCGTCAGGCGTGGCATTCCATTGGGCGGCGGTCAAACAAGCGCCGCTCTGGCACAAGTGGTCGCCGGCAATGGTGGCAGAAGTGCCGTTAGATCCTGAATCTGGAGTTAAGGAGGTTATCCTGGGTAAAATCCTGAAACCAGCGTAAGTAGAGGCCTTGGTGTCGCTGGTTCTGGTCAGCACTATGCTGCCGGTGTAGGTGGAGTCAGCTATAGCGGTTGGCACCTGCAGCCCGACGCAAGTGGCCTGATAAGCCGTGCCAGAGCAGGAACCAGTGGTTTGTTGGGTGCCGGTGGAGCCTAGGATAGTGACCGTGCCAGCGGCGCCAAAGTGGTTGCCAGAGACTGTAATGACGCCGTCAGTATCGCCAGCGTCGTATTCCCTGGCCGCGTCAGTGCCCACTGCCACCGTGGCTGTTATCTGGGGATAGATGTAGAACGTTCCCGAAGCGTTTGACGCCTTGGAGTCGGAGGCGCGGGTTATGGTGATGGTGCCGGAGTCAGTGCCGGCGTCAGGCACGTCAACCGTCGGGATAGAGGTTGATGTCCAGGTGCCAATTGAGGCTGGGGTTTGGCCGTTAAAAGAGATG
>JACRFN010000063.1 GCA_016217875.1 Candidatus Kerfeldbacteria bacterium | reverse complement strand
CACAGGAGCAGATAAGTTCGCCTTCTTAGACAATGGCTCTCTGGGTATTGGCACCACCGCACCTTCGCAAAAGCTGCATATCTCAGGCGGTAGTGTGCGCATAGATAATATGACTACTGCCGGTTTTGTCAAGAACGATGTCAATGGGCTGCTCTCCGGCGGCAATACCCTTACCCCCGGCGCTGACTTTACCACTGCCGACTTAGTTAACGGCACCGGCATCAGTATGAGCGGTACCCTGACCAATAGGATTGTCAACACGGGCAATGTTACTGTTGCTGTAGGAACTAATGTCCCCACCAGCGTAACTAACGATACCAATGTTACCGGCTCCGTTGCTTCTAATGCCTTGACCTTGGGCTGGACCGGCTTATTAGGTCTATCCAGAGGCGGCACTAACAACAATGCCTATACCTCCAGCAAGTTCCTGGCCTATGACGGCTCCAAGCTTGCCTCAACCTCCTATGACAACACCTCCTTTGAAGTACCCTTAACCTTCTCTACTGGCCTGACCCGCTCCACCAACACCATCACTGCCAATCTCTCAACCGGTGTATCCGGAGGCCAGTCTGTTATCGGAGGCACTGCCTCAGGCAATAACCTCACCCTTAGCTCAACTTCAAATGCCAGCAAAGGCAGTATCATCTTAGGCAGCTCTAGCTATGATGAATTGAATAATAGATTAGGCATTGGCACCACTCTCCCCAGCGAAACCCTGGACATCATTGGCACAACCCGTGTTAGCGGTAATGTGGGTATCGGCTCAACCGCCTCCTCCAGCTACAAGCTCTACGTGGCCGGCCCGGTTAATGCCTCAGGCAATATCACTGCCGCTAACCTAAGCGGCACCAACAGCGGAGACCAGACGATCACCCTCACCGGAGATGTCACTGGCTCTGGCACGGGAAGTTTTGTTGCTACTTTAGCCAATACCGCTGTAACCGCCGGCACCTATGGCAATAGTAATGCCAATATTCCTAATATCACAGTAGATTCTAAAGGCCGTCTTATTGCTGCTGCCAACCGCGCCCTTTCCTATACTGATGTGGGTGCGGCAGCTGCTTCCCATAACCAGGCCTGGTCTACTATAACCTCAACGCCTACTACCTTGGCCGGATATGGCATTACCGACGCAGTAGGCTCAGGCGGCACAGTTACCGGCCTGGTGCAGTCCACTGCCTCTGGCATTAACTATTTTACCGGCGGCAACCTGGGTATTGGCACCACCGCGCCCAGCGCCAAGCTGGAAATAAAAGGAGCCGGCACCTCAACCGGCTTTAGTTTAAAGGTCCAGGATGCAAGCGGTATAGATAAATTCGCCTTCTTAGACAATGGTAATCTCGGTATAGGCCTTACCAATCCCAACCAAAAACTCGATGTCTCCGGCACAGTAAATGCCACTGCCTTTATCGGCAATGGCTCAGGATTAACCAATATCTCAGGCGCTATCAGCGGCCTGAATGCCAATAAGATTCCTCTGGCCTCAGGCGCAACCACGATCATAGATTCCATCATCACCCAGGCCAATAGCAAGATCGGTGTCGCTAACACTAACCCCCAGGCAGCATTAGATGTAACTGGAGGGATCATCGCCTCCAGCGGCCTGACCGTGAGCGCAGGCACAGTATCCTTGCCGGCCGCATCTATCTCAGACAGCGCCCTGGCCCAGATTACTACTGCAGCAAAGGTCTCTGGAGCTGCCCTAACCAATCTGGCCAATATTCCCGCAGGCGCAGGCACCATCCCGGCAGCCAATACTCCCTTGGGGGCTGCGATTGAATCTTCAGAGATAACTGACGGAGCCATTGTCAATGTGGATATATCTGATACCGCTGCCATTAGCGGCACCAAGGTTACGCCTCTCTTTGGAGCGCAAACCGTAGCCACCACCGGCAACTTAGGTATTGGCCTGACTGCTCCTCTGGCCAAGTTAGACATCAAGGCCTCTGATACCGGAGCTGCCAATGTCCTGCGCATCCAGGATTCAAGCGGAGCTGACAAATTCGCAGTGCTGGAGAACGGCAGCGTGGGCATTGGCTCAACTGCCTCCTCCAGCTACAAGCTCTATGTTTTGGGCACTACCTACCTTGACGGTATGACCATTACCAACGGCACACTCTCCTTTGGCGGTGACCTGAATATGAACCAGAAGAGAGTCTACAACATCGGCACTGGCAATACCAGCTTTGATACCGCAGGCAACTTAGATCTGAATAATACCCAGCTCATTACTAATATCGGCAATGCCGCAACTGACTTTACCACAGGCGGCGGCCTGAACTTGGCCGGAGACCTTAACCTGAACACCAATAAATTCAATGTTACTGCTGCTTCAGGCAATACCACTATTGCCGGCACCTTAGGGGTTAGCGGAGCAAGCACCTTAACCGGCCTTTTAACTGCTAACGGCGGCATCAGCGCAGACGCAGGGGTCTTTAGCGTTGCCGATACTACCGGCGCCTTGCATACCGCAGGAAACTTTGATGTGGCCACCTCTAAACTCTTTGTGGATGCCGCAGCAGGCAATGTGGGTATTGGCACCACTCTCCCCAGCGAAACCCTGGACATCATTGGCACAACCCGTGTTAGCGGTAATGTGGGTATCGGCTCAACCGCCTCCTCCAGCTACAAGCTCTACGTGGCCGGCCCGGT
>JACRFN010000062.1 GCA_016217875.1 Candidatus Kerfeldbacteria bacterium | reverse complement strand
TGTTCAAATAACCAAGTAGACACTTCCATCATCAACTCCTCAAAGCTGCCCCAAGCAATTCGCTTGAGCCTGGTTAGCTGGCGTTCCGGCTGCTGGTAACACTCGCTCATAGCCTGCAACAGATTGGCTAACTCGCGGTAAATAATAACAGCGGCGCCGACTGGGCATTTTCCCGAAATTTTAAACATACTTCCTCCTGTGATTGGGTGTGTTTTGGTTTTACAACATGTGATTTGTGATTGGCAATTTTTAAGGTACAAACAAAAACGCCTTCCGATGCGTAACCGGAAGGGTTTGGGGAACTGGTTTGGCTTGCTGTCTACCTATGCCACCACCGCCCCGAGCCTGCCGGCCGGAGTAAACCAGAACCAATAATTGTTGCTGGCTGAGCGATACATAAGTAAAAATAGTATAGCGTGGGTGCAAAAAGCTGTCAAATTTAAAAAAATAAAAAAGGGATTTCAGCTTGCTTAGATGCTTGGCTGAAATCCCCTAGAGCGATGATTGTCGGTTGTTGGCCTAAATCGTCGTTCCGTGCGCCGCTGGCTATGGGTGGGCCAGGGGCTTAAAAATTTTTGTGTTAGACAATTTCATTGATGATTTGGATTTTGGGCGTAAAAGGAATTAGCGGTGGCAACTGCGACAATCGTCGGGGGCGCATATTGGGAACGCCTATTTCTGACTTACACTCCTGACGCCATTGCTCAATACATGATCTGCTAACTCCTGCCTGACGCAAATCAGCACAAATCGCCTGATGTTTAGGAACGGACTTTTTGTAGCTACTCTTCAAAATTTGTGCTTGTGATTTCAGACTCAAAAACTCTTGTTTCTTGGGTCCAACACGCAAACATTTGACTACGCACTCTACTTCCAGCCTTATTTGCTCAAGCTCGGTGTATGATGCGCAATAAAGCTGTTTGAGCTCGAGCTCACTTAGGCCCGAGAGGGATTTTTTCTCCATGAGGTTACTCCTTTTATTCGATGGTTTGTATTTCGGGTTAATTGATGAACTTTTGCCGATCAGGCCAGAGACGGACCGAACATCTCCTCCATTGTAAACTGCGGACGTTCAAACGATCCGGTGGCTGGTGGAAAAACTGAAGGTGGAGCTTGCGACTCGCCGCTGAATGGCCGCTGAGCCTTGCAATTGCCGCACTGCTCCACTGTACCGTCGCCCACGACTGTTACTTGAATATGTTGCGGGCCGCAGGCTGTTGTTCCTTGGTGGAACTCATTGTGCGGAAAATCTGCTACTGTTTTTTTCATACTTCCTCCATTTGTTAATGTTGTTAGGTTGTTAATCTCTGTCCCAGTCGTCCCTCTCAGGCGGACGCAGCGGTTTCGGCGGCACGTAAGGCACTAGGCGCACGCCTCTAAAGCCGTGATCTAGGCAAATCCCTGTCGAGCGTGACCCGTTGCGGGGTAAAGTCCGGCACTCCGGGCATACTAAGTCGCCCTCACGCGCTCCTTCCACATAAAAAAGAGCACTAGCTACGACTAACGAATCCATAAGTCCTCCGTGGTAGTTTGGTGTTTTTAAATTGTTAAAAAGCTGTTTTAAAATGAAATTAGCCGCCCGATTTGCTCTCGAGCGGCTGTAGGATTTACTTTAAAAAATTGGTATTACCTCATCCTAGCCGCTCAAGCGACGATAACGCCAAGAATCAGGCTCAAGTTAAGGGTCTGCTTTGGACAAACGACGAGATTGGCGCGGCAGTAAGACATATGAGGTTAATGCGTATACTAGCAAAGTATGTAAAAACCTGTCAAATAAGCCAAAACCATAATTTTATTGGATTTTTTAAATATGGGGTGATTTTTAGCTAACTTAAGCCATTTTTAATAAAAACAAAATAATCCACAACTATTTGAATCAAGGCCAGCTTTATGGTATTTATCCACAGACAAAAACCCACCCTATGTACGGTGGGGTGGGTGGTAAAACAGCTATTAACTAAAGCATCAGGTCTTCCTCGGCCCGCTTATAAGTGTAAACGTCCTCAGGGGTAAACCAGTGTGCAATTTCGTGCTCGGCTTCCTCAGGCGTTTCCGAAGCGTGAATGATGTTGTGCACGGCCCGCTTGTCCTTGTTAGCCGCGGCGGCCGAATCTACTGAATAATCGCCTCTGATTGTTCCCATTTCAGCGGCCGAGGGCATGGTGTTGCCGGCGAGCTTGCGCACCATATCCACCGCATGCACGCCCTGCACCACCATTTTCACCAGCGGCGCCGAAGTCATGTACTCAACGAGCCACTGTCGCACCATTTTACCAATGGCGGCCTTATCATCAGTGCCTAACTCTTCCCTCGCATCATAACCGTACTTGGCGTAAGTAGTCAGGGTTTTTTCACCTAAGCGCTCTATCCACTTGGAGTTTTTGGGATAGTGATCATCAATTTGCTCCACACTCGGCTGGAACATTTGCAAAGCCACGACTTTAAGACCACGCTGTTCAATGCGACGAATAATCTCGCCGGTCAAACCACGTTTCACGCCGTCAGGCTTCAACATCACGAAGGTTCTCTCTTCTCGGGGATGCTTGGACATAATTTATAAACTGGCTATCTTAGACCTTAAAAGTTATGGCTTGGGTCAAGTTATTTCAAGAACCAATGAGCGTCTTAACCTTGGTTACAATTTCACTAGGTGTCTGGTTGGCCTTGACGAAATAATCAGCCGCGCCCAACTCCTTGCCCTTTTTTATATCCTCATCCTGCCCGAGGTTAGTCAGCATAATCACTGGAATTTTAGCCAACGCCTTATCTGCCTTAAGCTGCTGCAAGGTGGCGAAACCGTCGAGCTTGGGCATGATGACGTCCAATAGAATAGCATCCGGTCTTTCGGCCTGGGCCAACTTAAGCCCCTCGGCCCCATCACTAGCCCTAAGCACAGTAAAACCGTCAGCCTGAAACTTGGAGCTGTACATGTCGCCCAACATCTGGTCGTCTTCAACAATTAGGACTTTAGGCATACCCAGTATATCAACTTCGCTCGCCAAAACTAGGCGAGGTGGAAAACTGTGAGTTAATGTTTAAAGATTGACTGGACATAAGGTAATTACTTGATACTTTGGCGAAAGCGAGCCTAAGCGAAGTTGTATTACTGGACATAAATCTTAGGTAATAATTTAGAGCGTAGCAGAACTATAATATCACAATTGGTCAAATAAGCAAGATTTATAATGGCTAGCGTCGCTGCCAGGTGTAGCCGTCGCTGACAAATTTGATATCGCCCTCGAGATCAGTCCGCAGCACCTGATGGACCAGCTTGGATAACCTCTCCACCACCTCAGCGTGAGGGTGACCGTAACGGTTATGGCGGCCGACCGGTATAACGGCCACCTCAGGCGCCACCGAGCTAATAAACTCCTCACTCGAGGAAGTACGGCTACCTTGATGCGCTACTTTAAGAATATCAGCCTTAAGATCAGCCCCGGCCTCAAGCATGACTTGTTCATTCTCCCGCGGCGTATCACCCGTAAAGAGCACACTAGTGGCGCCATAGCGCACTTGGTTGACAATAGAAGTGGCATTCAAATCACCAACCCGCTGGCCTGCGTACGAGGCAACCGGCCACAGCACCTCGACGGCCACGCCGCCGGCAAGCTCCAAGCGCTGGCCGGCTTGGGCCACAGTCAGGGGGATTTTCTTGTCTCTGACGAGCTCCAGCCACTTAAGATATTCCGGCGTGGTATGAACTACGCCGGAGGCCAGCACTTGTCGCACGCGATAACGCTCTAACACCGGGATGAGCCCGCTGACGTGATCGCTGTGGGGGTGCGACAATATCATTAAGTCTATGGTCCTTTCGTTCCAGGGCAAGGCTGAGCCTAATTTTTTCAAAATAGTGCGATCGGGCCCGCCGTCAATCAGTATGATTTGGCCGTCAGGCGTTTGGATTAGGGCGGCATCGCCTTGGCCGACGTCAAAAAAGGTCAGACGCAGGAGTGAGGGTGATGGCAAAAAGGTCAACCCGACCCACCCGACCAATATCAGGCTGGCCGCTATGGCGACGGTGATTATAACCAAGCGGCGCCTCATAACTTAAGCCGCTTAGGTTTAAGCCACCAGGCCAGGCCGCCGTAAACAACTGCTACCGCCAGCCAAGCCAGCCACGAAGCATGGGTCACCGCGCCCGGCAACTGCGACAACGACTCCACTATCTGTCTCACGTACCACAAGGCCGCGGCTAAAGGCCAAGCCAAGGGCAGGGCGCTCCAACCCATTATGGAGCTGACCAGCACCACCAATAAACCAAAAGTAAATATCACCACCACTACCGGCGCGATTAGCAAATTAGCCACCGGCCCTACCAGCGACAATTGATCAACTCGCCACAAAATAAGGGGCAGGGTGGTAATATTGGCGGCCAAAGTTTGAGACGCGGCCTCGCGTAAGCCAACCGCTGCCGGTAAAAATTTAAGTCGGCCGGCTAAAGGCTGTGCTAACCATAACAAACCGGCCATAGCGGCAAAAGAAAGCTGGAAACCGAAATCATAGATAAGCCTCGGCGCCACAAGCAGCATGGCCGAAGCTGAACCTAAAAGCAAATTAAGGTTATCAGGTTTACGCCATAACAGCCGCCCGATTATGACTAAAGAACCCATGATACCCGCCCGCACCACCGGCGGCTCGGCGCCGGTAAACAAAACAAAGAGCCCCACCAAAACTAAAACCACCAAACTCGCCTGACGGCGGAAGAGGCCTAAGGCCAGCAACACGCTAAACAAGACCTCGCTTAGTATCATAACGTTGTAGCCTGAGACGGCTAAAAGATGCGAAGTGCCGGTGCGGCGAAAAGCCGCCGTCAACTCGCCAGGCAAACCGGCATCATCGCCCCACAGCATGCTGGAAGCTAATGAGGCCTCAGGCTCGGGCAGAAGCAGACGCAGTCTGTCGCCCGCCAAATCGCGCCACTGCAAAAGTTTTTGTCGTAGATTAGGTTGGGCTTGAGACAAAAACTTAAGTTCAGGGAAAGAACATTGTCGCCAAATACCTTTGGTCACATAGCCGCCGAATGTTATGGTCTCCACCTGCTTACAGTCCACCTGCAAAATATCGCCGTAGTTGAATTTAGGATATAACTTGGTTGTCAGCAGTATTCTATAGGCGGCTGACCAGCCGGATGGCTCAACCACATAGCGCCTGGCTCGCTCACTCAGGCGCGGTGGCTCCACTATCTGCGCTTCGAACTGCTGCCGGCCAACAAACATACTGGCTGGCGGCGGGACAAGAGCTAAGCTGGCGCTGAACATAGCCGCCAGAAACCCTAGCGCCAGCCAGGAGAAAACTCTTAGCGATGACGCCTGCCAGACCAGAAAACCGGCCACTAAACAGCCGACTAAACTAAAATACCAAGATAGATTAACTACCGTTCCGACTATAAAACCGGCTACCAGACCAATGGTTAAATAGCGCCATATCTGCGCCGGATGAAGCTTACCCTCCATAAATGTCATGAGATCAATAATCAGAAATCAGTAATCAATAATCAGTAATCAGTAAATAAATGTCATAAATAAATATTATTGTTTGTTATTTACTGTTTATTGTTTACTGTTCACTGCTAACTGTTTTAATCTGGCCTCAATAAACGGCTTTAGGTCACCCTCCAGCAACGCCTCAGGATCTTGAGTCTCAAGACCAGTCCGGTGATCTTTAACCAGCTTATAAGGGTGCAACACGTAAGACCGCGCCTGATTTCCCCAGGCGGCCGACTTAAATTCGCCCCTAAGTTTTTGCTTCTCCACTTGCTGCTTGCCCCACTCTAGTTGCCATAACTTAGCCTGCAAATATTTTAAGGCTTGGGCCTTATTCTGCGTTTGCGAGCGCTCGTTTTGGCAACTGACGGTAATACCGGTGGGCAGGTGAACCACGCGCACGGCCGAGTAAGTGGTGTTGACGCTCTGACCGCCGTGGCCGCGCGACAAAAAAGTATCAATGCGCAAATCCTTATCGTCCAGTTCAACTTCATCAACCTCAGGCAACTCAGGTAACACTTCAACTAAAGCAAAGGAGGTGTGGCGCATTTTGGCTGCGTCAAAAGGTGAAAGGCGCACCAAGCGATGAACACCTGCCTCGCACTTTAAATAACCATAAGCCCAGCGACCAGTTACTTTAAGCAACGAACTCTTGAGACCAGCCTCCTGCCCGCGTGATTCATCTAAGACTTCAACCTGGAAGCCCTGGCGGTCGCAAAATCTCAAGATCATGCGCCGCAACATCTCAGTCCAATCCTGGGCATCAGTCCCGCCGGCGCCGGCGTGAAAAGCTACCAAGGCATTAGCCTCGTCGTACTTGTCCGCCAACAGCTTACGAAATTCTAAGCCCTCCAGCCGCTTAAGCAGCTTTTGATATGCTTGTTCCAATTCCAGCCTTAAACTGACCCCTTGATCATCTTGATCGGCCTGGGCCAATTCCAGCGTGTCAGCCACAGCCCGCCTTAAGCTTTCCCATTCTTCGAGCTCGTCCTTAAGCGCGCCGTGGCGCGTGCTCACCTCGCGCGCGCGCGACTGATTAGTCCATAAGTCAGGGCTAGACAGCTCAATTTCCAAAACCGCCAGTTCGTTTTTTAAACGGCCTGGGTCATAGCCACCTCCCGGCCTCCTCGATCTTCCCTTGGAGGACGCGGAGGTTGCGAATAAGTTCTGCTTCTTGCATATGTTTCAACTTTACCAGAGTAGGGCCAAAAATGAAACGGCCCATCAGCCAGCCTTAACTTGTGGCCCTA
>JACRFN010000061.1 GCA_016217875.1 Candidatus Kerfeldbacteria bacterium | reverse complement strand
GTAAAGCCATACTTTTTTAACAAGTCCAGTGTATGTTCCAATAATGGCTTACCCCTAATCGGAATAAGGCCCTTGGGCATTTCATAAGTAAGTGGGCGGAATTTTACGCCCTCACCGCCGGCTAAGATTAAGACCTTAGTGAGTTGCGGCGTTAAGGCTTGAGTTAACCAATACTCAATGGCGTGACTGCGGTTGCGGATTTGCCGGCCATCAATCACCTTGTCCAAGGCCCGTAGAATTTCGGGCTTGAGTGTAATAGTGAGTCGTGTTCGACCCAAAGCCTTTCTTCCCATACCCCGTATATCAATCCCAGTAGTAGTCCACCGCGGCGGACACTACGGGACTTCGCTTCGCCCCGTGTTGTTTGAGGCAAGAAGCGGAACGAATTAAGTGAGTGGAGTCCCGCACACCAGGCTTGGCATGGTTGTGCGGGGTTGTATTACGGGGCATAGACAATAACATCATATACTATCATACGATTTTGTCAATATGAAAGCTTCGCTTTCACCCCGCGGCCGCGGGGTGATTACTAAAGTAATCAAAAATTGGCTAAGATTAGCCAAATTTAAATAATAAAAACGAGCTAGATGTTTTGGCGATGCCCGCCTGCGGTAGGCAGGGCCTACCCCTGTACCACTCCGATGTTCATCGGATGGTACAGGGCTGGCGCTTTCCCACCCCGATGGCCATCGGGGAGTATCACCTGCTTGCCCCGTAGAGAACTGCGCTCTTCTACGGTGGCCCGCCGTGACTAGTACGGTACACAACTCTGGCGCTGGCCTACTTTCCCACGGACTAATGTCCGAGTATCATCGGCGCTGATGGGCTTAACTGCTCTGTTCGGGATGGGAAGAGGTGTTACCCCATCGCTTGGAGCACCAGAGTTGTAAATCGTACGCTATCACTTTGGCAGGCCCCGCTTAGTGGGGCAGGCGGGTCGGCGCTACGGGCTTTCCGCCTCCATTATCTTTGGATAATTTCGGCGGATCCGCCGCAGTTGCAATTTTCAAACGGAGGCGGAAATTGCTCTGTTCGGGATGCCTGCCTGCGGTAGGCAGGGGAAGAGGTGTTACCACCGCGCTTGAATCACCAAAACGTCCAGCTCGTTTTTCTAAAGGTCAATTATTGACCTGATAAAACCGGCGGAGTGAGGTAGAAAACTAATCCTACCACCGCCGTCAAAACCAGAAAGGCCAACGCCAGGCGCAGGCCTTCTCGTTTAAAATTAAACATGGAGTAATGACAAGGATATTTTTTAATTTATATCTACTCATTCTTGTGGTTAACCGCTTCGGCCGATTAGTATGGCTCGGCTCAAGCCCTTACGGGCCTTACACCTGCCACCTATCAACCAGGTATTCTCCCTGGTGCCTTAAACGAAACTTAATCTTGAGGACGGCTTCGCGCTTAGATGCTTTCAGCGCTTATCCGTGCCGAACGTAGCTACCCAGCGGTGGTTCTGGTGAACCAACTGGTACACTAGAGGTTCGTCCTTCCCGGTCCTCTCGTACTAGGGAAGGGCCCTCTCAAGTTTCGAGCGCCCACGACAGACAGGAGACCGACATATTGTTATCCACTTTGTAAAGTGGAACTAAGACATTTCTGCTTAGTTCTGCATATCGCTATGCAGTTCGGACTATATCTTGTCCGATGTACATCGGACTCTAGCGTATAGTCTCTGAGGATTGTAAAACCTGGAATAAATCTTCCTTAGTTCTTTGGCGATATTTACCACCAACGTTCATTTGATACGCCATGGTAATGATGGTTCGCAGTCCAGACTTAGTCCGGTGCTTACCCTGTGCCATCTGTTCAACTATTCGAGCAAAGATTTCAAAGCTTTGCTGTTTGGTTGAACGAAGATGATATCGTCTAAAGAATGGAATAATCTTCTCCAATAAATCATTTCGATTCCGAACTACGTACACGTAGGTGGTATCGCGAACACTTTTGGCATGGTTAGTTTTAATATAACCACAACCGAAGTACTGCTTTATATCTTCCAAAGTCTCAATCCGTAAATAACTCTGGTTCACATGGAACTCAGGTATTACTTTAACGGACTGCTTCATTATGGCGGTCTTGATAAAAGGCAATGTGAAACGTACCTTCACCTTCTACAAAACCCACGATATACCACGGATCGATTGATTGTCTTACTCTTTCCTGCTGGTTGTCTGCACTCAACACTTTTTCACTCATGATATTATTTTATCATAAGTAGTGTGAGATACTCAAGTCTCACTCCCATAGAGACTAGCCAGAGTTTCCAGCATATAGCCCCGACGCTCAACTTACGTTTAAGTCGGGATCCCGAACGCTTTCGCGCTTCGGGACTAGATTTATAGACAGCGCGGTTTTGGCTAATATTAGCCAAATTTCTCCACTGTCTCACGACGTTCTGAACCCAGCTCGCGTACCGCTTTAATTGGCGAACAGCCAAACCCTTGGGACCTTCTCCAGCCCCAGGATGCGATGAGCCGACATCGAGGTGCCAAACCGGGTCGTCGATATGGACTCTTGGACCCGATCAGCCTGTTATCCCCGGAGTAACTTTTATCCGTTGAGCTTCGACCATCCTATTTTGGATCGTCGGATCACTAACTCCTGCTTTCGCAACTGCTTGGGTTGTCGCCCTTGCAGTAAAGCTGGCTTGTGGGTTTGCCCTACCACTCCCGTTTCCATCGGGAGCTAGCCAACCTTAGTGAACGCCTCCGTTACATTTTAGGAGGCGACAGCCCCAGTCAAACTACCTGCCAGGTACTGTCCACTAGCCGGATAACGGCATAGTGTTAGAACGTTAAAATCACCAGGGTGGTATCTCATTGGCCACTCTAGGCCGCCCAAAGGCGGCCCTTCAAAGTGTCCCACCTATGCTGAGCAAATGCTCCTAACGTCCAATACCAAGCTGTAGTAAAGCTTCACGGGGTCTTTTCGTCTAGCCGTGGGTAACCCGCATCTTCACGGGTCTTGCAATTTCACCGAGTCCCTCGTTGAGACAGTCGTCAAGTCGTTATGCCATTCGTGCAGGTCGGAACTTACCCGACAAGGAATTTCGCTAATCGTCTTAACTCTCCTAAAACAGAGAGCCACCCATTACGGGCGCTGCATATCGCTATGCAGATGGAACTCTATCTTCATCTCGCCTAAGGCGTGATGGTTGGCGTTTGGTTTCTGAGGATTCTAATAAGACTAGTTCGTGGTTTCCGACGATTCATTCGCTCCGCAAACAGAGCTATTTGAATAACTCCATCTCGCGTAAGGTGTTTGCCTGCTTGCATCAAACGGATGCATTTAACAAACAAACAAAAATCGTTTCTCTTACTCGTTCGCAACGAATACCGTTCAAAGAATGGGATAATCACTTTAAGCAAATCCTCTCGTCTTGTTACTGAATAACGCCAGAGGTCTTCTTTGTGATTATCATGGCGGCGATTAATATAAATGTCGCCTACCCGGAAAAACGACTTTAATGTTTTTAGGGCATGGAAGCTACGCGCTCCTTGCACTACTGCAAATTCGTGAGCTACTTGATAGCCAGTGGCATACCCCCTACGAATTCTCGTGCGCTCCTGACGATCGGGTTGTTTTATAAAACCGATTGAAAAACAACCTTCACCATCTACGAAGCCAAGAATCCAACCAATCTTCATTAGTCTTTCCTGCTGATTGTCTGCATGAGACATATTTTCACTGTGATTAGACAAGGTATATATAACCATTGTCATTTTACCACAGTAATGCTCAATACTCCAGACTTTCCAGCATATAGCCAACTTACATGAGGACCATGGCTATACCATGAGGCAGCTATTCCTTTTAAACTGCTTTACTATAACTTATTTACCACTCCACCATAATCGTCCCAGTCCTTCCAAAACCCTTAAATTAAGAGTTTCAGAACCTTAGGACGGTTATAGTTACCGCCGGCGTTCATCAGCGCTTCAGCTCAAGGCTGCCGCCACGCTCCGCATGGCAACTACCAACCAACAGCTTTCAACACACAACCAAAACAGTTGTTTGTTGTCTGTTGTTTGTTGATGGTCGCTATGCGAAGCATAGCATGACCTCTCGCTTTAACGTTCTGACACTGGCCAGGCATCAGCCCCTATACATCGCCTTACGGCTTAGCAGGGACCTGTGTTTTTGGTAAACAGTCGCTTGACGTCTTTTACTGCGTCCCGACTTGCGTCGGGAAGGCCTTATTCCGAAGTTACGGCCGTTGTATTGCCGAGTTCCTAAACGAGGGTTCTCTCGTACACCTGAAGCTACTCGCCTCACCCACCTGTGTCGGTTTACGGTACGGACACCATGAAGTTAGCCCTAGAGGTTTTTCTGGGTTCTGTCTCTAATCCTATTGGGTCCAGGTTGCCCCTTCCCCTGCATCCATTCCCTAAGCTTTACCTGGCGGATTTGCCTACCAGGCAGCTGAAAATAGAAACGTGCATAACCAGATCACGTAGAATCTTTGACAAAACGTCACCCCATTGGAACTTCATGGCGGGGCAGGAATATTAACCTGCTG
>JACRFN010000060.1 GCA_016217875.1 Candidatus Kerfeldbacteria bacterium | reverse complement strand
ATTCAAGTTGTTTGTATGAGTATTTGATTATTGGAATAGTTTTGCAAAATGCTTCAGTCCGCCGATCAGTTCAGATGCTTAGGACACTTTTAGAAAATTATGGAACACCGCTTGAATTTGACGGCAAAAAATTATGGTGTTTTTGGAGTCCGGGAAAACTTCAAAAAGTAAGCGAGGATGAGTTGCGGGCTTTGAAAGTCGGCTATCGAGCAAAATCAATCAAAAAACTTGATGATTATTTCTCGCAAGGATTGATTAGCGAAAAAGAATTGAGAGCCAAAGACAGAGAAACACAAATGACAGAATTGCTAAAACTTTACGGCGTTGGGCCTGCAACCGTTTGTTATCTACTTTTTGATGTCTTCCACCACTGGGATTTTTTCAATCATGTTTCGCCGTGGGAACAGAAAATTTATTCAAAATTGTTTTTTGACCGCGACCCGGAAAATCCTGTGCCGGTTAAAAAAATCCTGAAGCATTTTGAAAGATTTGGGAAATACAAACAGCTTGCCGTTCACTACATTTGGGAAGATTTATTTTGGAAGCGAAAGAATGAAAAAATCCCGTGGTTAGAAAAGGAAATCCGACTTTAATTTTTTGCCGTTTTCTGGTAAATTAAAGATGCAAAAGGCGGCGCGCCAGCTTTCAACTGGCACGAAATTCGGCGGCGGCGGAAAGCGAGGGCGGGCAAAAATTCCTTCCCCCCAACCCCCTTCCTTTTTGCCCGCCCGAGCGTTCGGTTTGGCGCGCTTCGCGCGCCGTCAGTTCCGCTCAAAATAGGTTCGGATTTGGTAGAATAAACGCACCAACCCTAAGGGCCTATGGTTCAGTGGCAGAACGCGGCATTCGCATTGCCGAGACAGGAGTTCGATTCTCCTTAGGTCCACCATAAGATACTAAAATAGGACGTATATCAGCTAGCCTAGGTATCGGGCCGGCTTGTTGATTATAGGCAGGGTGTTACGTTTGTGGCCTGAGCATGCCATACTGCTAAGGTATCCTTTGTTTATGTTTAGGATATTTGGTCTACCCATTGCTAGCCTTTCTTTAGCGCAAACACTGGAGTGTTTACGCGGTTTTATAGCCTCAGGTCAAAAACACTTGGTAGTCACAGCTAACCCAGAAATTTTAACCTACGCCCATCACCACCCGAGCTATGCCAAGGTTCTTAAGAAGGCCAGTCTTTTGTTGCCTGATGGAGCAGGCGTCGTATTGGCTTCTTGTTTATCAGGTCAGCCTATTTTTTCTGGCCGGGTCACTGGTGTGGAGTTAGTTAGGAGATTAATAAAAGAATCCCCTGATTATAGCTACACCTTATTTTTAGCAGGTTCTGCTAATAAGAGTATTTTAGATAAAACGACACAATATTTTAGCTTATTATACGGTAAAATTAATATTGTTGGTGTAGATTCAGGACCGACTTTTAGTAAAAATGCCAAATTCCCTTTAAATTCTGTAGCCAATGATCAATTACTGGCTAATATTGAAAAAACAAAACCTGATATTTTACTAGTGGCTTTTGGCCACCCCAAACAAGAACTATGGCTTGATTATTATCTTCCCAAGTTGCCTGTTCATGTGGGTATTGGTGTAGGTGGAAGTTTTGATTATTTTGCAGGCGTTGAGTCTAGAGCACCTGGGTTTTTACGGGCCATGGGATTGGAGTGGTTATGGCGTTTATTATTAAGTCCTAAACTAAGGTTTAAGCGTATTTTTACAGCTGTGGTAGAGTTTCCTTTGTTGCTTATAGGTGATGTTTTAAGGCAAATGTTCCACGTGGAACATTTTAAGTAGTTTTAAATATTGAAGAATTGACTTAAGTTTTTGGGGCGGTATAATAATTCAGCTTAGATAGCCGCCTAAAGATCATTTTATTGGGCCCGTAGCTCAGCTGGTTAGAGCGTCTGCATGGCATGCAGAAGGTCGTCGGTTCGAATCCGATCGGGTCCACCAAAGTGGTTTTTATTATCAAATTAGGGCAAATGTTCCACGTGGAACATTTTTGTTTAATAAAATATAATATAAGTTCAAAAAGTAGGTCATTTTAAACAAAATTTAGTGTCGTTTAATGTATTATATAAATAACTTGATTAATTATTTTATGTACTGTATACTAGTATCCAGTAGTATTAATATTGGTTTTTATGGCTAATGCTTGTAATCCTGAAGATATAAAGGAGCAGATAGGTAGAACTGAAGGGCAAGTCGCTGGAATTAGGCGTATGATTGAGACAGAGCGGGACTGCTCTGACATATTGCAGCAGATTGTGGCGGCCAGAGCCTCGTTGCAAAAACTTGGTACTATGTTACTTGAGGCCGAGGCTAAGGGGTGTATTAAGTCTGTTGGCAACAGTGGTGACCAAGTTAAAAATCTTGAAAAAATTATGTCCGATTTGTTTAAAATAACTTAAGTCATTAATTATTTAATTCTTTTAAACAAGGTTTGTATGTCGGAAATTACACTTACTGATAAAACTTTTGAAGTCGAGGTGCTACAGAGCCCGGTGCCGGTGTTAGTTGATTTTTGGGCGCCTTGGTGCGGGCCGTGCCGCCTGCAGGGGCCAATTATTGAGGAGCTCGCCCGAGAGCTTGATTCAAGTAAGGCTAAAGTTGCTAAACTCAATGTGGACGAGAATCCTGCTTCGGCCCAACAGTATGGTATTTTAAGCATTCCCTCCCTCCTTGTTTTCAGGGCTGGCAAGGTCGTTGAGCAATTCGTTGGCGTTCAGGCTAAAGATAAACTGCAGGCCTCGCTGAATAAACACGTTGCCTAACTAGTATGTCCGATCAGAAAATTTACGACACCATCATTGTCGGCGCTGGTGCGGCTGGGCTCACCGCCGCCATCTACTCTTCTCGCCGTGCCATGAAGACCTTGCTCGTAACGCAGGATATTGGCGGGCAGGCGGCCACTACCAATGAGATAGAAAATTACCCCGGAGTTGGCTTGGTGACTGGTCCGAATCTCATGAACGAGTTCAAGCAGCAAGCCCAGCAGTTTGGGGCCAAGTTTGCTTTGGCTGAGGTAACTGGTATTATTAAGAGGCTGGACGATAGGGGCACGCCGGTTTTCACCGTGTCTACGAACACCGGGCAATATATAACCAACTCTGTTATTTTAGCCTACGGCCTAACGCACCGGCACCTAGATGTGCCAGGAGAGCAGGAGTTTGGGGGCAAGGGCGTTTCGTATTGTGCTACCTGCGATGCCCCCTTGTTTAAGGGTAAACCAGTGGCTGTGGTAGGCGGCGGCAACTCGGGCGTGGACGCTGCGTTACTTTTATCTAAGATTTGCCCTAAGGTGTATCTCATTCATCGCCGTGACCAATTTAACGCCGAGGCCGTGCTGGTAGAGCAGCTTAAGCAACCCAACATAGAGCTTGTTTTAAACAGCGAAGTGCAAGAGATACGGGGCGATAGCCGCCTGCGTAGCCTGGTGGTGCGCGAGGTGGGTGATGCGACCAAGACGCGCGAACTTCAGGTAGAAGGCCTGTTTGTGGAAGTGGGTTATGTGGTGAACTCTAAATTGATTGAGGGCTTGGTGGAATTAGATCAGCGTAAGCAGATAAAGATTTCTTTTGACGGTGAAACTTCGCAACCCGGCATTTTTGCGGCCGGCGACATTACTATCATCTCCTTTAAACAAATAGTCATCTCGGCTGGTTGGGGTGCGACGGCGGCACTTAAAGCCTACGAGTACCTGCAAAAGGTTAAGGGTTTCCGCGGGGTGAAGATAGATTGGGGCCTGGCCCAAAAGCCCAACCCAACCACGCCCCTTGCTTAGTCGTGGACGCGTTAAGTGGCAATTTTTATGTCTATTTTCTCTAATGCCCTGAGTCAATTCAGAAGCGCTGCCCAGTATCTTAGTTTATCGCCTTATGTCCTAGGGCGCTTACAGCGCCCGGAGCGCGTGTTGCAGTTTTCTTTTCCAGTCACCATGGATAGCGGTACAATCCGCATGTTTGACGGTTACCGTGTGCAGTATTCCTCTGCTCGCGGCCCCTATAAGGGCGGTTTACGTTTCCACCCTCAAGCAAGTTTAGATGAGGTGAAGGCCTTGGCTTTTTTAATGATGATAAAATGTGCCGTGGTGGGTATACCCTTGGGTGGCAGCAAGGGCGGTATTGCGGTTGATCCCAAGACTCTTTCTCCAGCCGAGCTGGAACGTTTGACGCGCGCTCTGACACGGCAGCTGGCGCCGTTTATCGGTCCTGAGAAAGACATACCGGCCCCGGACGTAAATACCAACCCCGAGGTCATGGGTTGGGTAATGGATGAGTATGCACAAATCGTCGGCCACTCAGTGCCTGGAGTAGTCACGGGTAAGCCCTTATCGCTCGGCGGCTCGGCTGGACGTTCGGCCGCCACTGGCCAGGGCGGACTTTATGTTTTGGCTGAACTGGCACGTAAGTTAAAACTCAATCCTAAAAAGACCAGAGTAGTGGTGCAAGGATTTGGCAACGTGGGTTATCATTTTGCCAAACTGGCTTACGGGGCAGGGTACAGAATAGTTGGTTTGTCAGATTCCAAGGGCGGCATTTATGCCCCAAACGGCCAAAGCATGGATCCGGCCCACGTCATGGAACAAAAAAGGGCTCGAGGCCTGATCGCCGGCTGTTATTGCGTCGGTTCGGTGTGTGACTGTAAGAATTATCGGGCTCTGAGCAATAAGCAGATATTGGCAGCGCCAGCCGATGTATTGGTGCTAGCGGCTCTGGAGAATCAGCTTACAGGTACCAACGCTGGCCGAGTGAAAGCCAGGGTAGTGTTGGAAATGGCTAACGGTCCGGTGACGCCGGAGGCCGATGTTAAATTGGCTAAACGCGGAGTGATAGTCGTGCCGGACGTCTTATCTAACGCTGGTGGAGTGACCGTATCATATTTTGAGTTGGTGCAGAATTTGCAGCAGTATTACTGGACCGAGAATGAAGTGCTGCAAAAACTCAAACCCATTATGGTCCAGGCTTTTGCCAAGGTCTGGCAGCGCGCTCAAGAGCTAAAAGTTAATCTTAGGACCGCCGCCTTGGTGGTGGCCGCAGAGCGCCTGGCTCAGGCCATTGAGGCCAGAGAGAGGTCTTAGTTCGCTTATTGAAGGCCGATACTGAATTATGATTTACAATTCATGATTCAAGACTTCTTTAATAAAAATTTTACCTACGCCGTAGTGGGGGCGACAGTAAATCAAGACAAGTACGGCTATCGCGTGCTGAAGGATTTGGCCAGCGCTGGTTACAACGTAGCCGGAGTGAATCCTAAGTATCAGGAGATTGAAGGCATCCCATGCTACTCGTCGCTTAAAGATATGCCGCAAAAGCCCGAGGTAGCTGTTTTTGAGGTGCCGCCCGAAGCCGGGCTTAAACTGCTTGAGGAGGCGGCCGCGCTGGGCGTCACCCGGGTTTGGTTTCAACCCGGAGCTGCCAGCGCCGCCATAAAAACCAGGTCAGTTAAGCTCGGTTTGGAGGCCGTGGCTGATGGTAGTTGTATCATGGTAGCTAGGAGGAGTTTGGCTAACCCAGACAATTGATTATGAAGCCATCTTGGCGTTATGAACAAAAATTGTGGCGTCAAGGATATTCTTTAGTGGCCGGGGTGGATGAGGTGGGACGCGGCGCTTGGGCCGGGCCGGTTGTGGCGGCGGCAGTGGTGATTGAGCGTGCGCAATTGCCGCACTTAAGAAAATTGTCGTGGTGGAACCTGGTGAATGATTCAAAACTAGTGGCACCATCGGTTCGTCAGCGGATTTTTTCCGCTTTGGGGAGCGAGTTAGTTTGGGCTTTGGGCGTGGTGAATAACAAGGCCATTGACCAAATAGGCTTGGCGGCGGCCAACCGTCGGGCCGTGCATTTGGCGGTGTCTAATTTAAAAATAAGACCGGATTATGTTTTGGCGGATTATGTGGCTAAATTAGGCCAAACTTTAGCGGACGCACCGGCCTGGACAGTGGTTGACGGGGACAGCAGTATTTTTTCCATTGCTTTAGCTTCCATAGTAGCTAAGGTCAGCCGTGATCGTTTGATGGCCTCCTACGACAAAAAATATCCCGGTTATGGTTTTGCTGCGCATAAGGGTTATGGTACAGCTGAACATCGGCAAGCCTTGGGTCAGTTGGGTATTTCACCCATCCATCGTCGTTCATATCGACCGGTTCAAGAGCGTTTGTCCGTACACCTATGGCGTTAGGTGTGAGGGTTTACTATAATGTGGGTATATGCCCAGTAACAAAACCCCACTACACTCGCACTGGCACACTCCGGAAGTATAATTTTTTATGGTTTCACGCTTTATAAGCAACTTTAACCAATCTTCATTCTGGCTCGTGTATTGTGCCAGGTGGGGTTATTGTTACTGGGTATGAAAGATGACGCAGTCGTGGCACGACTAATAGATCCGGAGGCTATTTTGAAGAATGAGCTCAAGGTTCAGTTCGGCCACCAGTTGGCTGATTTGGGTTGCGGCGGGGCTGGTTATTTTACCTTGCCGGCGGCACGTCTGGTGGGCAGTCGCGGCAAAGTTTATGCTATCGATATTTTGAAGTCGGCTTTAGATGGGGTGGTAAGTAAGGCTAAGTTGGCTAACCTGATGAATGTGGAACCTGTTTGGTCTGATTTGGAGCGGGTCGGTGCGGCTAAGATTCCAGAAGCCACTTTAGATCAGGCCTTGTTGGTGAATATTATGTTTCAATCGCGCCAGAACGAAGCCATGTTACGTGAAGCCCATCGTTTGCTAAAATCCGGAGGTAAATTATTGGTCATGGATTGGAAAGTCGAACCTACGCCCTTTGGCCCACCACTGGAGCGCCGCTTATCTCCTGAATCAGTTAAGGACTTGGCCGCTCGAGTGGGCTTTACCGTAGAACAACAATTCGACAGCGGTCCTTATCATTACGGATTTGTTTTTGTAAAACCTTAGCTTAAGCCCAGTAATACAACTTCGCTTAGGCTCACGTTCGCTAAAGCATCAAGTAATCACCCTATGTTCAATCAATCTCTAATAATTAACTTACAGCTTTCTGCCTCGCCTAATTTTGGCGAGCGAAGTTGATATACTGGGTATGCTGTTGGAAGTGCTTAAACCATTCCTTAGCTGGTCTTATTGGTTGGCTTCTTATCCCGGTCCGCTGACCGGAGTTTTTTTCTGGGCGGTGGTCGGTTTGTCCCTAGTCAGTTTTATAGCTGGGCTGGCCGCACGCCTTGGTTTGGTTTTTGTTAAGGACCAAAGCTATCGCCGCCTGCTGCGGAAACTTAGCGCCAACTGGGTTACTCTCGGCGTCTTGATGGGCTTGAGTTTTTTCTTCACCCAAACGGCCACGCCGGTTTTGGGCAGCCGTTGGTGGTTTGGGCTGTGGCTCGGGGTGAGTGTGGTTTGGTTAGGCTTTATTTTACGTTACGCCTTTAAAGTCGCGCCGCAGGAAAGATCGACCCGGGCGGCTGAGTTAGCCAATCTTCGTTATCTACCCAGGGCTAAGTAAAAATGTGGCTAAATATCAGTGGAGGGCATTTTAATGGCGCATGCCAGACAACAACTGGGCCGGGCCGGAGAGGCCGCGGCTGTCGATTACCTTAAACAGTTGGGCTATTCCATTCTAGACACCAATTGGCATGCTGGCCGTTATGGTGAACTTGATATTATCGCCCAGGAGGGCCAGATGTTAGTGGTAGTGGAGGTTAAGGCTAGGCGGGGGTTTGGTTTTGGGCGGCCAGAGGATTCAGTCACTCCTCTCAAACAAAATAAGCTTAGATCGGCTACCCAGGCTTATGTTTTAAGTCACCCTCATTTGCCGACAATGGTGAGGTTTGATGTCTTGGCTATTATTTTGTCGCCTGAAGGTATAGTTCAAGATCTCCAGCATTATCAAGGTTTGAATTTTTAATAATTTATTTTCCACAGTCAATCTACAGCTTGTCCACCTGTCTTCCACTTTATTTTTTATACCCATAGGGTAAGCTCAAGTACTTACCTTATGTTTGAGAAAATTTATCAGCCTTGGTTATTGAAGTGGGCCGTGGTCGGCGGGGGAGTTTTGGTCTTAGTTTTACTTTGGTCATCGGCTGCCCAGGCCGCTGTTCAGCCGCCTTTTGTCTATGTGCCGGAAGAATGCGGCTGGTGGAATCGTTGTCCTGTGCCCGCGCCCACTATTTTGGGGCCGGTGATGGGTGAGGAGGTTGGTATTGGCCCAGTGACGGTGCGTGGTTTGACCTGGAACCATACTAAAATTGAGATTTATCTTGATGGTAAGCTAGTTGGCTGGCCGCAAGTAACTGATAGTTTGTCAACAGATACGACTGGTTTTAGTTTGACTCTGCTGCCGTTAACAGTTGGCGTTCATAGACTTTATGCTATAGCTCGGAGTTTTAATAGTTGGGAACGCAGCCCTGATAGTTTTCACTATGAGTTTTTAGTGGTGGCGCCATATCCAGCACTCACGCTAATTCAGCCTTTGGCTGCGCCCGAAGCCGGAGCGACTATTTTGCGAGGGTTTGTGCGCAATCACTCAGTGTTGGAAGTTGTTTTTGATAAGGAGCCGCTGGCACCGATAGTGCTCGACAACTCAAGCTCGCCCCCAACAGTACATTTTATTGTAGCCTTACCTCCAACCTCCTGGGGGGTTCATCAAGTTGGTCTGGTGGCTCTCGATGCCGTAACTGGCAAAAAAAGTCAAGTAGTGTCAGCAGTGCTTGAAGTAACAAAGGCTCAGCCGCGTTTGATGGCACCCGTTTTAAATTTAGTTGCCTCAGCCGTGCCAGTTGCCAGACGCGTTAAGGGGACAGATCGTGGTTCGGTCTCTGGCCAACCCTTGCCCCAGGCCGTCGTGCCAGGTTGGCAGCCGCAGTCAAATGTTGTTACGGCCCCGACTTCTTTAACCAAGGCGCAGCGTAATCGTTTATTCGGTTTAGTTTTAGCCGTTGTTTTTTTAGTTGTTTGGTTTGGCGCCGCCGTGGTGCGTCGCCGCCTGGGAGGCCAGCCTCCAGCTTGACAAAACGCCTGGCCGTACCTATACTTGTCATCATGAACTAGGTGCTTAATTTAAGCAGCCTAGTTATTTTTATCTCTTCAGGCTTATTGACATGCAGACCTCACCCATCCTCATGGCCATTCAGCAAATCTGTGAGGAGAAGAACATTCCCGTCTCGGCCGTGATTGAGACTATCGAGCAGGCCCTAGCCGCGGCTTATCGTAAAGATTTCGGTGAGCCCAATGAAAATATCAAGGTCGAATTTGATCCGGAAACCGGCGGCGCCCGGGTTTTTGACGTTAAGGCGGTGGTCGAAGGCCCGGCTGAGGGCGAGGAAACCATCAATGAGAAAAAAGAAATTTTGTTACCCGAGGCGCTTAAACTTAAACCCGATGCAGTGATAGGCGATGAGATTAGAACGGAGCTTAAGGTGCCGGCTGAATATGGTCGTATGGCCGCTCAGACGGCCAAGCAAGTGATTATTCAACGTTTGCGCGAGGCCGAGCGCGAAGTAGTGTTTTCCGAGTATAAGGATAAAGAGGGGCAAGTTCTTTTAGGCACTATTCAGCGGGTGGAAGGCAGGACAGTTTTTGTGGATTTGGGCCACACCGTGTCCGTCATGCCATACGCCGAACAAATTCCTCGTGAGCATTATGTGCCCGGTCAGCGTATTAAGATTTATGTGGTGTCGGTCAATGCCTCCAGTCGTGGTCCGGAAGTAATCGTCTCGCGTACCCATCCGGAAATAGTGCGTCAGCTTTTTGCCCAGGAGGTGCCGGAGGTCTTGTCTGGTTCAGTAGTGATTAAAGCCATTGCGCGCGAGGCCGGCAGTCGCACCAAAATTGCGGTGGCCTCCTTGGAATCGAATGTTGACCCGATTGGCTCATGTGTGGGCCAGCGGGGCATGCGCGTACAAACGGTTATCAATGAATTGGGCGGCGAGAAAATTGATATCATTGAATATGCCGAAGATCAGCAGCGGTTCATTAGTGCGGCGTTGGCCCCGGCCAAGGTTGTGACCGTGACATTAGACCAGGCTACTCACACCGCTAGAGTCGAGGTAGCTGAAGATCAGCTTAGTTTAGCTATAGGCCGCGGCGGTCAAAACGTTCGTTTGGCTGTAAAATTAACTGGCTGGAAGATTGACATCGTTGGCAGCCTGTCGGGTCAAGTGGCCGTACCGGCCGAAGCTGAAACTGAGGAATCGAATGAGGCAGTGGTCGAGCCAGTGGTTGAGCCGCCGGCAGAGTCGGCTGGGCAGGCGACCCCCAGTACTTAAATTTTATTTTAAAGTGAATTAACTTGGTAAATTTATGTCACCACTTACTTTCGCTATCCTGGCGGCCCTCGCGACCATTAGCTATGGTTTGTGGCTGGTGCGTTGGATAATTAAATTGCCTGTAGGTTCAGCTCGTATGCAGGAGATTGCCAGCGCCATCCAGGCTGGCGCCCGGGCTTATCTGACACGTCAATACCGCACCATTAGTTTAATCGCTTTTATTCTTTTTATCATCCTGGGATTTGGCTGGAATTGGTTGACAGCTTCAGCCTTCCTGGTGGGCGCGGCCCTTTCGGCCCTGGCCGGCTTTATTGGCATGACAGTCTCGGTGCGGGCCAACGTTCGCACAGCTGAAGCAGCTAAAGCCGGTTTGTCCCAAGCTTTCTTAGTGGCCGTACGCGGCGGCTCGACCACGGGTTTGTTGGTGGTAGGTTTAGCCTTACTGGGGGTGGCGGGTTTTTATTGGGTTTCTGGCGGTAACCTGCCTGCTCTGGTCGGTTTGGGTTTTGGCGGCAGCCTTATTTCGGTGTTTGCCCGTTTGGGTGGTGGTATTTATACCAAGGCCGCTGACGTGGGGGCTGACCTGGTGGGTAAGGTGGAAGCCGGCATACCAGAAGATGACCCCAGGAATCCAGCCGTGATTGCTGACAACGTCGGCGATAACGTAGGTGATTGCGCGGGTATGGCAGCTGACTTGTTTGAAACTTATGCTGTGACTGCTGTAGCGGCTTTACTTTTAGGCTCCTTGGTATTTAAGAATTTTGCTCCAGCTGTTACCTACCCCCTAGTTTTGGGCGGGGTGGCTGTGTTAGCTTCTTTGTTTGGCACTTTGGCTATTAAGCTCGGGGAGAAGCAAAAGATAATGGGCGCTTTTTATCGCGGCCTGGCCGTGGCTGGCGTGTTGGCCGCCGTAGTTTTTTATTTTGTTACCCGCCGGGTGATGGCTGATAATGGTCTTTATTCAGAATTTAACATTTATTTGACCACGCTGGTTGGTCTTATCACCACGGGTTGTTTAGTCGTAATTACTGAATATTATACTTCCACTACTCACCAACCGGTAAAATCCATAGCCCTGGCTTCGACTACCGGACACGGTACTAACGTCATCAGCGGCCTGGCTTTGTCTATGAAAGCCACTGCCTGGCCGGTGCTGGTGATTGCCGCCGCCACCCTAGCATCTTATCAACTAGCCGGGCTTTATGGCGTGGCTGTGGCAGCCATGAGTATGTTATCGCTGACTGGTATTATCGTGGCCATAGATGCCTACGGCCCGATTACTGACAACGCCGGCGGCATTGCTGAAATGGCCAGCCTGCCAGAAGAGGTGCGGGCCGTGACCGATCCTTTGGATGCCGTTGGTAATACGACCAAGGCCGTAACCAAGGGCTATGCCATTGGCTCGGCTGGCTTGGCTGCCTTGGTGCTGTTTGCCGCTTACGTGCAAGAGTTCACTGACCGCGGTGTGAATATTGATTTTGCGCTTAACGATCCGCGAGTGCTGGTCGGTTTATTTATTGGTGGATTATTGCCTTATCTTTTCGGCGCTTTGGCCATGGAGGCCGTGGGTCGGACGGCCGGCCAAGTGGTGGAAGAAGTTCGTCGGCAGTTCAGGGAAATCAAAGGCCTGATGGAAGGTACGGCTAAGCCTGATTACGCCCGAGCCGTT
>JACRFN010000059.1 GCA_016217875.1 Candidatus Kerfeldbacteria bacterium | reverse complement strand
GGGGCAATTCTTATTTCAAAAAATCGAACGCCGACCGATGATTTTACCGGTGATCATTCAAGTATAAATACTTGCCAACTTCCGCCTCTGACCTTACCCTTACTAATATATGTTTCCTAGGGAAAAAATCATCTTCTCAGGTGTACAGCCCACCGGTGAACTTCATCTGGGCAACTATCTGGGCGCGCTTAAAAATTGGTCCGCCTTGCAAGAACACAACCGCTGTTTTTTTTGTGTGGTAGATTACCACGCCATTACCATTCCCTACCAAGCCAAAGTTATGTCCAAGCGAGTGCTAGAGGCGGCGCTGGACTTGCTGGCCGTGGGGCTTGATCCGGAAAAATGCGTGATCTTCGTACAATCTCAAGTGCCAGAACACACTGAACTATCTTGGATCTTAAGCACCCTGACACCTTTAGGTGAACTGGAGCGTATGACCCAATACAAAGACAAGGCCAGTGAGCACCGCCAGAACATCAATGCTGGCCTGCTGACCTATCCGGTGCTGATGGCGGCTGATATTCTCCTCTACCAGACTGACCTGGTGCCGGTGGGCGAAGATCAAACTCAACATGTGGAATTGACCAGGATTCTGGCCCGTAAATTTAACAACACTTTTGGCGAGTACTTTAAAGAACCCAAGGTATACGAAGCCACAGTAGCGCGAGTCATGTCGCTCCTAGAACCAAATAAAAAGATGTCTAAGTCCCTGGGCCCTAACCACTGTCTGTCCTTGAACGATCCGCCAGAAGTGATTAGGCGCAAAATAGCCAAAGCCGTCACTGACGAAGGCGGACCAAACGGCGAACGGGTTTCCGGCGGACGCAATCTGCTCAATCTCTTTAAGGTACTGTCCGAAGACAAACCGCTAAAGAAAGAACTAGAAGAACAGTATCAAGCAGGCGAACTTAAGTACGCCGAATTTAAACCTCTCCTGGCCGACACTATCATCAAGGTACTGGAGCCAATTCAGGCCCGGCGGGCTGAACTGGCAACCAAACCACAGGAGTTACAAAAAATCCTGCTTGATGGCCGCGACAAGGCGCGCCTGATAGCCCAAAAAACCCTACGAGACGTAAAAGAACGCATCGGCCTGGCCTAAAATGAAATCTAGGAATTACTTAAAGCCTCGCTGGGAGCGAGGCTTTATTGACTACGAAAAAACATCGTGCTAACGTACAACCCAATAATCCAACAACAAAAACAAACGGCAAAAAAAGAAAACCAAGAGGCGCTAAAATGGACATTTACCTTATCTGCGGTTTCCTCCTGGGGGCCTATGAAACGGTGGTAGTTTTGTATAGGCTCTTTGAAACAAAAACCATTACCAATCCAACCGAATCACTATACCGGCGTATACTCCGCTGGCAACTTAGGCCAATTATGGTCTGGTTGGCTGGTGCCAAAATCTCATATGGCTGGAACTGGCTGGATTACTCCATGCTGGCGGCGGATGTCGACAAAGGGGGTGTATGTAGACGCCGACTCTTTCGCCCCGCCCCATCAGTTGGGCTGGAGAGAATGTGTTGTATTGAAGCCTACGCAAAGCCAAAAAGTATGGTTCCTGGTATTCTCTTCAAGGGCAGAGGGCAAACTGATCCAGCGACGATGCGCCATCGAACTCACAGGTCAAATCAGGGCTTTAATCGGACCAGCAGCAGTCTGGTTCTTAGGCCTCAGGCCTGACGGGCAAATCATCCATCTGGACTTAGTGCGGCGTACGCGCCGTGATGAGCCTGAGTGGCAACACCTGCCTCTGGTCTAAACTCTGACCGTAGCCTTTTTCTTATTTCTTATGTTCGCAAAAAATGTTAACTGCTATCTTTACCCAACCAATTATCTATCTTCAAGACGTACAAACTAAAAACAACCACTATAAAAGTTTCTAGGCTAAAAAGCCCCAGATGAGTAAACCACCAACCAAACGGCGCTAAACTTTGTTGACTAATAACCAGCGGCCATTGGCAAAGTAAGGAAAGAAACAAACCGCCGTAGTAATCGACCGGGGCCACTCCCAACCAGCGCTGATGCCATTTAATATGTTCACGCCGGAAACTGCTCAAGGGATAATGAGGATTAAGCACAAACCAAAGAAAATCCCACAATACGACAAAAAAGAAAAATAGTGATAAGGTTTGAAGCCAGCTTGACCAAGTCAATGGTACCCCAAAAACATAAGGCAGATGAAATATCAAAAACACAAAACTAAACATGCTCAAGTGGTAGCCGGTAAAAACCTTGCCCGACATGATTTTGGAGTATAGCTTGACATACCATCTTTGGTCGTCCGGCCGCCAAGTTGGTAATTTGGCCGCCCAGCCGTGTTGACCCTCAATCTGAATTTCCAAAACCGCCAGTACCACAGCCAAGATAAAAAGATAAAAATTTGTTATAAATAAATTCATACTACCTACTTACTTCAAACTTAAAGAGGCGCGCTCTAAAGTAATTTTTTGCCCTAACCACTTTTGGGCAATCGTTTGGGTGTGATCAGTCAAATCAGACACATAAAAACGGCTGGAGCCACGTTCTAATCTACTATCAATCCCGGGGTGCTGTTTAAGCCACTCGACTACCGCGGCCGCAGTGGCCATGGCCGGATCAATAATAGTAATCTTTTTACCCAATCGGGAGACTATGACTTCTTTAAGTAAAGGATAATGGGTACAAGCCAGCACCAAAGCCTCCACCTGGGCCTGCTTAAACGGCCTTAAATAATGGCGCACCAGGCGCTTGGTTTCTGGTTTATCAAACCAACCCTCCTCTACCAAAGGAACTAGCAGTGGCGCGGCACGGGCCACCACGGTAAAACCGTTCACCTCGGCCAGCAACCGTTGATAAATATTGCTGCCAACTAAGGCCCTAGTACCCATGACCCCTACTTTTTTACGCTTAAGCGGTAAGCGGCTGACGGCACTGACTGCCGGCGTAATAACATCAAACAACGGTAGTTGAGGATAAGCCTGACGGATAGCCGGAAGCCCCACGGCTGAAACGGTGTTGCAGGCCACCACCACCAGCTGGCAACCCTTCTCTACCAAAAATTTAGTGGCCTCCAAACCGTAACGGCTAATCACCTCAGCGCTTTTGTTGCCGTAAGGCGTACGGGCTGTATCACCGAAATAAGCCAAAGCTACCCCAGGCAAAAGTCGCTTCAACTCGCGGACTACCGTCAGCCCGCCGATGCCTGAATCAAATAAACCAATCATGATAGTTGTTTAATAAAGCTGATAACTTCGTCTTGCTTCAAACGCAGGAGTTCTGCATTTTGTGCTTCTACCGTCACCCGCAGCAAGGGCTCGGTATTTGACGGCCGCGCGTTAAACCACCAGTCAGGATAACTCACCGTGATCCCGTCAAGCTCATCTAATTGAGCCCCGGCATAGCGCACCCTGATGGCTGCCAAAACTTTAGCCGCCTCAGCCACCGTAAGATTAATCTCGGGCGCTTTGGCATAAGGCGCATACTCGCGCACTAGCTCAGACAACGGCTTAGCCTGACGCGACAATAATTCCAACACCAAAAGTAGGGCGATAAAGCCGGAGTCAGCATAATAGTTGTCACGGAAGGAATAATGAGCCGAAAGTTCTCCACCCAAAACAGCCCGCTCGGCCAACATGACCTCACGTACATTAGCGTAACCGACCGCGCTTCTAAATGGCCTCCCACCCCAATGCTTAATAAATTCTGGTACGGCCCGCGAACAAATAAGATTATAAACCACTGCGCTACCCGGCTGCCGCCGCAAAAACTCCTGCGCTAAAAGTAACAAGGTAACATCAGCCGACACAAAATTACCCTTTTCATCCAACAAGAACATGCGATCGGTGTCGCCGTCAAACATCACGCCTAAATCAGCCTTAACCGCCCGCACTCTGGCCGCCGCCTGGCGGGCCGCCCCCTCGGCCAAGGGATTAGAGGGGCGATTAGGGAAAGAACCGTCCAATTCAAAAAACAAGGGAACTAACTCAAACGGCAAACCGTTAAACAAACGTGGTATAACCAAACCAGCCAAACCATTGCCAGCGTCAATAATTATTTTTAGAGGCTTCAAGACAGACTTGTCAATAAATGAACCTAAGTGGACCAAATAATCAGGCCAGAGATCACGTTCAGCCATAACGCCCTGACTAGAGGCCGGCTTAACTTGACTGACCAGTCGCTCAATCTCTCGACCGCGCACCATTTTGACGCCTGCGCCCACCATTTTAAAACCGTTGTATAACGGCGGATTATGAGAAGCTGTCACCATGACCCCGGCTTGATAATCAAACTTACCCACGGCAAAATACATGGCGTCAATTGGCACCAACTCAAGATCATCTACCATAGCCCCGCCAGCCACCAAGCCAGCGGCTAAGGCCCGGTGCAAAGACAGAGAAGACAAACGCATATCTCTCCCCATGACCACTCGCCCGCCGTGGGCTAACTGCGCTATGGCCAGACCAACTAAATGAGCTATCTCCTCATTAACTTCCTGCGGGTATAACCCGCGAATGTCATAAGCTTTAAAAATAGAAGACATCATCAAATGGCAAATTAAGCCAAGCCAGCTAAAGTACGACGCTGTACACGAATCAAAGCGCCCCAACTCCAAATAACCCCCAAGACTAACAAAATACTACCCAGCCACGGCAACGAAGTCAGTACTCGAAAAACTACGATACCCAAACTAACACTGGCTAGGAGCGGCCAGTTATTTAAAGTTTTGAATTGCGGCCAAGACAAAATATACCTGGCTATAGTTGCGCCGGCCACCACCGGCGTTACGACTAGCCCTAAAACATAAAACGCCAACAAGGCCACTGCCAAAGGCAGGCCAATAATAGTAACCAACAAGAGCAAACTTGTGAGTGGTCCACCCACGGCCCAAGCCAACCCCCAACCCAAACTGGGCCAGGGCCTGATTAAGGCCTCAGTAGTCACCTCCTCCAGCTTCCGCGGTATTAATCTAACTACTACCATCCCCAACACCAGTGCGCCAAACAAAGACCCTAAGCGCCCGAGCCACCAGCCGCGACGGTAAGAGTTGGCTGAGGTGGCGGCGTAAGACTCAAAGACCGGCGGCTGACTGAGTTTGGCACCATTACTAACACTGGCTTGGCGGCTGGCGTGATAAGTAAGCCTCCCGGCTAAAGAGGCCGTGTCTTTAACCTCCAAAACCGCTCCCCGCTCCAGCCACAAATCCGCCGGACCGCTGATGGTGCCGACCAAGGCTGCCTGTCCGGCCGCGGCTCCCACGCTACCCTCAACTAAACCACCTAGATTAAGCGAGCCGGCGACGGCAGTGACATGTCCTAAAATGTGAGACGGAGGTAAAAAGGCCACCGTACCTGCGACTGCCAGTACGTTACGACCGACGGTGGAGGCTAAGGTAAGGTTACCGCCCAGGGCACGTATGTTACCAGCCACATGCGACTCAACTCTGATATTGCCGCCCGCGACTAACAAGTCGCCCTGTATCTCCGCCCGCACCACAACGTTGCCTGCGGCCACGATAAGATCACCATTAACAGGTTCAGTGATGATTATCTCCTGCCCAAAAGCATAGCGCACGCCATCTACTACTTGAGGCAAGCTGACGGCCCGACTCAAGGCCGGCCAGACAATGAACAACAAACCAAGCAAAGCACTGGCCGCTAGTTGAAGCCAGAACGAAGATATAATTTTCCCCATGGGAGCGTTACTTTAAAGCTAAAACTAGGCTAAGTATAGCTCTTTCCCGTTTTCCGGTAAACGACCAGCTTATTATACCAAGCAATAGACAAACTGCTTTGAGCCCTGCTACCATAAAGCCGTTATGCCCAGTAACAAAACTTCACCAGACTCACTGGGCGCAATAAGATAAAAATGTATCGTTACGCTTATGATGTTAATTTTAACTATTAGGATTGGCTCTAGTTCGCTTGAACTAAGCGCCTAGTGAAGTTATTGTTACTGGGTATGTTATCTCACCTCAAAAAGACCGATCCTGAAACGACCTCTTGGCTAGAACAAGAATTGGCCCGCCAACGACAAGGCTTGGAACTTAT
>JACRFN010000057.1 GCA_016217875.1 Candidatus Kerfeldbacteria bacterium | reverse complement strand
GAAGGCAAAACAAAAGCGCAAGCGTTGGTATGCTTGCGCCGTCAGTTGGTCAATGTCGTCTGGATGATGATGAAGCACAAAACTGAATATCGGCATCCGCGAGAGAAAACGCTTGACTTTTTCTCATAGCGGATCCCCTCCGCGCGAGCGAGTCAGTCGCCCCGCCTCCTTTGCCCCAGAAAAATAGTGGCGGGGCGCATCATTTCAGATTTCTCTTTTTGGATTTGTGTATCAGATTTGGCAAAATGATTTCAAAAGCATGCCCCGTAGGGAACTTGTTCTCCTTCGGGGTTTGCGAAGGTTTTAATTCGGGAGCCAAAGAAAAAGTCGTGAGTCTTGTACTCGCGATTTTTTCTTTTTGGTTTGGCAGTGTGGGACTCGAACGGGCACGAGCGAGGCCAAAGCCAAGCGACAGACAAGGCGAGCTGGCGTAGCGTTGGCTGGTGCCCAGGGCAAGGAGCGAAGCGACGAGGAAGTCCCACCCCCGGAGCCAAAGATAAAACCACGAGCCTTGCGCTGGCGGCTTTTTGTTTTATAATGGGGTAACTATGAAACTAAGACGGGCTGGCAAAGCCGATTACCCCAAAATTAAGCAGCTGGTGGGTAAGTTTCCCCGCCAGCTGATGGCCGAGATTCCGTCTTACTACAGATTTTTTGTGGCGGTGAATGAGAGGGGCGAGGTGGTTGGCTGCTGCGCTTTGGATGTGTATTCCAAGAGAATAGCCGAAATAAGAAGTTTGGCTGTAGCTCAGGCCTATCAAGGCCGAGGTTTAGGCACGGCTTTAGTTCGGGCCTGCCTTAGACAGGCCAGGCGCCAGGGTATTAGCGAGGTGTTTGCCATTATTGGCCGGCCGGCCTTTTTCCAAAAGCTCGGGCTTAAAACCTTTCAGAATGAAAAGGCAGCCGTGTTTAAGCGATTTAAATAAAGCGTTTAAAGAAATCGCTACTCCTGCCGCCAGTGATACATTTGATCAACCCAGACTCCTAAGGCGCGAGCGGTGTTTTCTGATTCAGCTCGGGTCGGTGAGGAGAGTATGGTCAGGCAGACACGATGTCCTTGTGGCGTGATGTAGCCTGCGGCCAGATGGAACATGGTTTCGTCAAGATAGCCGGTTTTGGCCCCAAAGTAACGCTCTTGGTTTTGTCTCAAGTCATGCACGGTGTGGAGAATGGTTTTGACCACGCCCTGGCCGGTGGTGAATTTCACCTGCGAGCTGGCGGCGTAAAAAGATACAACGAAGTCTTGGAAATCTTGGCAGGCGGCCTGGGTCAGGTCATAGGCGGTGGAGGTATTAGCAAGCGACAAGCCGCTTGGTTCGTCAACCGTAGTATTTTTAAGGCCCCACTGTTGAGCCACTTGTTTCATGCGCTCAATGAATTGTTCGCGGGCTACGCCGATAAATTTGTCCAAAGCCACGGCCGTGTTGTTGGCGCTGCCGATAAGAGTGGCGGCTAGGGCTTGCTCGAGAGTAATGGTGTCGTCCGGTTCCAGTTTGAGCAGCGAGAAGACATCCTTAGGCCCTACGTACGGCCGGAGCAAGTCTTCGTTTTCGGCCGCGCTCAAGCTAGCGCGGCTGTACCAATCGTGCGGATAGCTGAGCAGAGCACTGACGGTTAACAGTTTCATCAAGCTGGCCGTGGGCATGACCGTGGCTTCCTGATGGAAGTAGAGCGGTGTCAGAGTGTCGGCGTCAATTACAGCTGCGGCCCGAAAAGGCAGAGCTTTAAGTTGATAAGTATCAACATACCAAGCGCTAAAATCTTGGTAATTTTGGTTTTTGCCAGGTGCGGCTGCCGCCGTTGCGGCTTGAGGGGTATAAATAATACTCGCCCCCACGAGGGCGGTGGTAAAAATAAATAACAGAGTTGAGCAGTGGCGCGGCATGGAACTATAGTATACTTGGCCTTTGCCCTTGAGACAAATCGCGCCCCGGGCGCCGCTGGTATTTTGACTGGTTACATTGGTGGGTAAATTGGCCAGCAGGTGAGTTCTAGTTTATAATCCTCATCATGAAGTTAAGTTGCTCGCAGCCAGCGAGCCCGTTACTTAAATAGACAGTATGATGTTTTTAGTTCAGCCCCTTGCTTGGTTGGCTTTGCTGATGTATGGGTTGGAGGGTGTGGCGGGTAAGTTAGTTAGCAAACATTCCATACCCAACCCCTGGTTATTCAACTTTTTTTGGAATCTTTTTATTTTGGCCTTGCTCGCACCAGTGGTCTGGTGGCATGGCTTGAGCCTGCCCAGCTCGTGGGCTAATGTGATTTGGGCTTCGTTTTTTTATGCTGGCGGCAGCGCTTTTTACGTGCTGGCACTGTATCGGCTTGATATCTCGGTGCTGGCGCCACTCTTTAGCTTCCGCACCGTTCTGGCGGTTGTTTTTGGTGCCGTGTTGGTGGGCGAGTTGTTGACCACACAACAGTATATACTGATAGCCGTCATTTTTCTGTTTGGCCTAGTGGTCAGTGTTGACGAGCGTTTGGTTGTTAAGTCGTTTTTTAATTGGGGTACGGCCCTGGCTCTGCTCGATATGCTGCTACTTGTCTTGATGGCAGTGTTTATCAAAAAATCGGTGGCCGACATAGG
This sequence comes from Candidatus Kerfeldbacteria bacterium, assembly GCA_016217875.1. Taxonomy (GTDB): domain Bacteria; phylum Patescibacteriota; class Patescibacteriia; order Veblenbacterales; family UBA10138; genus JACRFN01. The sequence continues at coordinate 15,653 of JACRFN010000057.1, read as the reverse complement.
TTATTGGGAGGCCACTTGGTGGTCGGCGTTTTTGGGGCAGGTGTGGCTGCTTTTAACCTGGCCGTTTTTTAAGGCTGATTTGCCCCAGATTAGTCTGAAACAATACGGCCTGATGTTTGCCCCGGCCTTAGCGGGTGCAGTAGGGACCATGGCGGTCAACCAAGCCTATGCCTCAAGCGTCAGCCTAACAAGCGCCATAGTCTCTTTGCCGTTTTCTATGGTTATAGCTTTTTTGTTTTCTGTTTTTGCCCCAGAACTTTTGGAAAAACATACGCTTAAGGTGTACGCCGTGCGTTTTGTCTCAGCCGCGGTTATGATAACGGCGGCCTTGAATCTGTGAGTGGTGCGTTGGGCCTTTGATTTTACTACTCACTAGCCTTGGGTGTATCGTAGGGAGTAGAAGTTTTATGCTCGAGCCGTTGCCAAAAATTCTTATCGTCAACGACGACCAGGAGGTGGTGGATCTTTATGTAGAAAAATTTAGCAGTTCGGGTTTTGAAGCAGTCGGCGCGCTGGGCGGAGAGAAGGGCTTGGCTTTGGCCAGGGCCAGCAAGTTTGACCTGATACTAACTGGCATCATGAAGCCGCACCAAACGCCGCAGATGACTGGTTTTGACATGATAAGCCAGTTGTAGCATGATCCTGCCGGAAGCCAGATACCCTTTATAATTTTTTCACACCGCGGCTTAGAACCTGATCGTCAACTGGCTAACCAAATGGGTGCTGCGGCTTTTCTGGTACAAGGCCGCATTACGCCCAACGAAGTAGTGACCTCAGTACAGGGAATTTTGCGCGGCGCCAATTACCGTGTGTTGATAAATATCCAAGAGTTAGATGGCCCACGGTTGGCCTCTGACCTTAAAGCCACAGGTCCGATAGTAGTTGATCTTTTTAAAGCTCAAGCTTCAGACCCGGCTGCTTTTACCGCTAAGGTGGTTGGCGGCCCGCCCGCGCCGGCGGCCTGACTTTGGTTAGGTGGAATGGTTTTATCAGTCTAAAGGCGGCAGAAATTTAGTAGGGTGCAGCCATGAATAATCAATATAAAATACTTGGTTTATTTTTAGTCTCGTTTTTGATTTTGGGTTTGGCCGTATATGTTTCTTGGTTACCAGCTGACGGTAATCGTCTATCTAGATTCGGCGATCGTCCGTTGGTTAATGTATATTGGGGTAACAGCCAATTTGACACTGAAGTTACTTGTATTAGAGTGTTTCCTATAGAACGTCAAGTATCAGGCAGTATGAACGAAGTGGGATTGGCCCAATTCGCTCGTTGGGCAGTGGAGCAGTTATTGCAAGGACCTACCGAGACTGAGCAGAGCCGGGATAACTTAACTAGCTTGCCTCAAGGGGTAGTGATTCAGCAGCTTGAGATACAAAACGGCCAGGCGCGAGTTGATTTTAGTTCTAAACTGGAGCAGGGTGTGGGCGGTTCCTACCGCGTGGCCGCCATACGCGCCCAAATAACGGAAACCCTAAAGCAGTTTCCTGGAGTGGCCAGAGTGATTATTTCAGTTGATGGCCGGGTGGAAGACGCTTTGCAGTCCTAAGGATAATGGATTATAATTAAAGGTAATTTAATTTGCTTAATATTTTTAAGTTTATGCGTAGACTAATAGCTTTTTTAAGCACAGCCAGCCTGATTTTTGGGGTTACAGCCGTCCAGGCCCAGTCAGTACCGTTTGATACGTCCGGCGGGGGCGTACCGCCACAGAATTATATTCCGCCAACCAGTGGCGGCACTCCGCCAGCAAATATACCCAACATGCCAGGCAATTTTGGTCAGCCAGGTCCTGGTGGTCAGCAATTTGGTCCCAGCCCAGAACAACAGCAGCAGATGGAGCAGCAGGGCAAAGAAGCCGAGACCCGCGGCCAAGAAATGGAAGCTAGGGGTAAGGAGCAGGCCAAGAAAGGGTTGGAGCAAATGAAGCGGGGCATGAAATCGTTCGGCTCGCAGCTGGAAAAGATGAAGAAGCGCGTGGCCAAGCTGCAAGCGGCCGGCATCACGCCGCCGGGAGAACTTAGTACGGCTATGGCCAAAGCCGGGGAGTTGATACAAAAAGTGCAGTCAGCTGAAGCCATCGAAGACGTGCAGGATTTAATGGATGACTTTCAGGGTGTGGTAGAGACCATTACTGAGCAAATGCCGGAAATGGAGCGTTTGGCCCAGTTTCCCAAAGTGCTGAAAAAGGCCAAGTTAGAAGTAGCTAAGCTTGATAAATTAGTGGCCAAGGCCCAGGCCGCACAGAAACGGGCTAAGATTGACATGTCCAGCATCCTGGAGACCTTCAGTCAAAAAGTAGCGGCCGAGAAGCAGTTGGTAGCTGACGCCGAAGCCCTGGCCAAAGACAAGCAGAGCGAGGACGCCTTTGCCAAACTGGAGGATTTCTTTAACGGTTTGCAGGATACTTATGAGGAAAACGGCAAGGTGCAGGCCGTAACCAATTTCTCGCTCTATGCCCAAACCGTGCTCAAAGGCATTAAGGCGGCCAAGACTCAAATCAAAGCTTTGGCTCGACGTAAAATTGACGTAACCGAGCTTAACAATATAATTACCGAGTCTGAGCAGAAGTACGCTGAACTTAAGACTTTATTGGCCGCCAAGCCGATTGACCCTGATGCAGTATTGGAAGCCCTGAACGGGCTGGAGGATTTGCGTACTAATTTTACTGATAAGTATGAGGAACTGTCCGGACAGCAGTCGGAACTGCCGGGCGTTAATATGAATCTGGCGCCTAAAATGAATTTGAATTATGGCACGGTGGAAAAATCATTCGGCGCTATTAAGGATTTCATGTCGCCCCAGGCAGGACAGTCTGGAGGGTTGGGCCAGGTGGGTGAGTTTGGCGCCAACCCAGCCGGCGCAGCCGGGCCTGCTCAGTAGGCATAAAATTTCTGTTAGGCCAAAGCCCTATTTCGTTGCCTGGGCGGAGTAGGACTTTAGTTTTGGCCTAAAGCTGTTGAATTGAGGTACAATTGATAAGTATGGGCTTGCTTCAATCGCTTATTTTAGGGTTGGTTGAGGGCGTAACGGAGTTCCTACCCATTTCCTCCACTGGCCATTTAATATTGACCACGCGTTTATTGGGCTTGGACTCAACCGAGTTTGTTAAAAGTTTTGAGATTATTATCCAGTTGGGCGCTATTTTGGCCGTAGTAGTTTTATATTGGCGCACCTTGTTCGTTAACTGGGCCATCATGAAGCGTTTGGCGGTGGCTTTTTTACCCACGGCGGTAATAGGCTTGGCCCTTTATCGCCTAGTCAAACAATATCTTTTGGGTAGCAACGCAGTGGTGTTGTGGGCCATGTTATTAGGCGGTTTGGCTTTGATCATTTTTGAATTGGTTCACCAAGAACCTGAGGCTAGACCGGATGAATTAGCCAGGTTGCCTTATGGTACTGCTTTGGTGATTGGCTTATGCCAGTCGCTGGCCATAGTGCCGGGCGTGTCGCGCGCCGCCGCCACTATTGTTGGTGGGCTGAGCCTGGGGTTAAGCCGTCGTGCGGCCGTGGAGTTTTCTTTTCTCCTGGCTGTGCCGACCATGCTGGCGGCCACTGGTTTGGACTTATTTAAAAATGCCAGCAGTTTTTCTTCATCGCAATTCGGTGTGTTGTCGGCGGGCTTTATAGTTTCATTTGTAGTGGCCTTAATGAGCATTAAATTTTTGCTTGGTTTTATTAAACAACATACCTTTATTCCTTTTGGTCTTTACCGCATCTTGGCGGCAGTGAGTTTTTGGTTAGTGATTTTCTAATGATATGTGGGGTGTTATTTTAGCCTCTCTGGGTACACTGTTTGACGAAATTTCCTTATCCATTGGTAAGTTTGAAGTATCAAGCAAGCGTGAAAGCACCTACACCATGGCTTTTCTAAATTTAGTGTTTAGTACGGCTATTTTTGTGGTTTTGGCCCTCACCACCAAGGCTTTTTCTTTTAGCTTGGCTTCCTTACCCACCTTTTCTTTGCGCGTAGTACTGGAGATTATACAGATATACGTTACCATGTTGGCCATTGTCACGGCTGACCGAAGCACCTTTAGTTTTATCCGCGTACTTACCATACCTTTACTTTTGGGCATGGACGGTTTGCTCGGCTACACCTTTGAACCACTCCAAGTAGTGGGTCTAATCTTGATTGTAGCGGTTATAGCCCTACTCTCCTTGAATCATGGCTTAGGCCAGGCCGGCCGGTGGCTAGTGGGGTTTACCGCCGTGAATGCAGTACTCACAATTTCTCTGTATAAGTACGATATTACACATTTTAATTCGGTAGTAGGTGAACAGCTTACTCTGCAGCTTATTTTGATGGTTTGTTTGTTTTTAGCGGCCCGTTTTTGGACAAACCAGAACCCCCTGATACTGCTGCGGCAGAGTATTTTCTTCACTCAATCAGCGGCGCAGGGTATTGGCAGTGTGGTTGAGAGTTTTGCTTATAGTTTTGCTCCTGCCTCTATAGTGCTGGCAGCTAAACGTTCATCGGCAGTCTTGTGGTCCATTGTGTCTGGTAGCCAATATTTTCATGAACGGCATGTAGTTTTGAAACTAACTGCTTTGGGGCTGTTAACGGTTGGTATTGTTCTTTTGATAATTTAGTTATTTTTATGTTCGGCTTAACACTTTCTGAACTACGTTTGCTCCGTCGCCTTAAAACTCCGTTAGCCGTGCAGGATTTTTTGACTACCCTGCCTATAAATTTCGAGCGCGGCGGTGAAACTTGTTTGTCGCCTCGGCGCGTTTTACAAGAGCGCCGGGCTCATTGCATAGAAGGCGCCATGCTGGCGGCTTTGGCTTTGAGGCTGCATGGTCATAAGCCTTTATTAATGGATTTGAAATCTGTTTGGCACGATGATGACCACGTGGTGGCTTTATTCAAAGAGCGCGGCTGCTGGGGAGCAGTAAGTAAAACCAATCATGCCGTGTTGCGTTATCGCGAACCGATCTACCGCACTCTGAGAGAGTTAGCCTTGTCGTATTTTCATGAGTATTTTACCGATGATGGTAAAAAGACCTTGCGCAGTTACTCAGGGCCAGTTAACTTGGCGCGTTTTGATAAAGCGGGCTGGATGACGAGTGTCAAAGACGTGTGGTACGTGCCGCGTTATCTTGATAAAGTGCGGCATTACCCTTTGGTCACCCGCACGCAAATTAAGCATTTGCGCTTGGCTGATAAGATAGAACGTCAGGCTGGCAAGTTATTGCAGTGGCCATCGTAAATTATTACAAAAACTATTCTCTTATTCGTACGAATAAGAGAATAGTTTAAAAATTGATTAGACAGTTCTTCTGATTAAATTAATAGCAGCCACAAAGCAGCAAAGGTCAGGCCTTGCACCAAAATGCCCTTCTGCCACGACAGCTCGTGTCCTGGCAGATTGTGTAATTTAGCGTGCCAATGAACGTAACGTTTAAACAACGGGGCCTGGGTTATCAAATAGAAGCCATTGATAGCGTCTGGTAATAAAGAGCCAATAACTGCCGCCGCCACGACATTGAGGTTGAGCTGGGGTGTTGTCCAAAGATAGATGAGAAGAAAGATAACCAGGATTATGCCATCAAGAAAAGCCGCTCCCAGCAGTCGTCGGCGAATGCGGGCGCGGGTGAAGGCGGAGTCAGCCAGGAATTCGTCCCCGTGCGGAATAAAGTCCAGCACGAAGTGCGAGAGTAAGCCAGCCGCAAAGGCGGCTATGGGATTTGGTATGACACGCGCCAGGCCCAGCCCAGCCGCGGTGTGAACAGATAGATACATATGCTTATAGCATAGAGCAAATAGGCCGCGGAACCAAGTCAGGACACGACTTATCATTTTGGGTCCTAAAGACCTAAGAGATGCTATACTAAAGACTGATTATTTATGCAGCAGGAGCTTTTAATTGTTTTTGGCGTAGTGATTGTCGGCTTTTTAATAGCCGATTTAGGTTATTTTAACCGCCAAGCCCACAAAATCAGCTTTCAAACCGCGGCTTTGCAATCCATTTTTTGGGTGGCGGTGGCCGTGGCTTTTGGATTTTTGGTTTTCTTGTACATGGGCCGGGAGTCGGCCACGGAGTTCATGAGTGCCTATATCACGGAAAAGATGTTGTCAGTGGATAATCTGTTCGTATTCCTGCTGCTTTTCAGTTTCTTTAAACTGGATGAGAAATATCACCACCGGGTGCTATTCTGGGGTATTACTGGGGCGGTGGTATTCCGGGGTTTATTTATAGGCGCTGGCAGTTATTTAGTCAGCCAGTTCTACTGGATACTTTATATCTTTGGCGTGATCCTAATCATTACCGGTATTAAACTGCTGCGCGAGAAAAAAGAAGAGCACATCAACTTTCATGACAATAAGGTTTTTAAATTGGCCCATAAGTACCTGGCTTTTTCACCCCATGAGCATGGTGGAAAATTTATAGTTAAGGAAAACGGCAAAATTTATTTTACCCTGCTGTTTATGGTTTTGCTGTTGATAGAAACTACCGACATTGTATTTGCCGTGGATTCTATTCCGGCGGCCTTTGCCATTTCGCAGAATCCTTATATAATTTTTACCTCCAATATTTTTGCCGTGATGGGTTTGCGGGCCATGTTCTTTTTGATTGAGAACGTGCTACACCGTTTTCACCATTTACAGAAGGGGTTGTCGTTTATTTTGGTGTTCATCGGCGCCAAAATGCTGGCTGGTATTTTTGGACTGCACATTTCCTCACTAGTTTCCTTTGGCGTAATTATGGCTGCTCTCTGCCTCTCACTTTTGCTGTCGGTTATTTTCCCGAAAAAGATATAGGGATAAGTATAACCAAAGAGTTATCTTATTAAGACTTGCCAAGTTTAGTGTTTTGCCTTATTCTAACAAGGCTTAATTGACGACGCGGGGTGGAGAAGTGGCATCTCGCCTGGCTCATAACCAGGAGATCGTGGGTTCAAATCCCACCCCCGCAACCAAGACCTTTACCGTGGCCCGTTCTCGCGGGCCACTTGTCAGATACGGCAGGGTAGCTCAGTTGGTCAGAGCGAGGGACTTTCACCCCGCCACAATTAACGAGTAGAATGATAGTATTACGATATGGCGGAGTAGCTCAGGTAGTTAGAGCGAGGGACTCATAAGCCCTAGGTCGGTGGTGCAAGTCCACCCTCCGCTACCAAAGTATTACCAAATTGTGGCGGGGCAAGTAAGCCCTAGGAGTGGCCCTGTGGGCGATCACCACCCCTACTACCACAAAGAAAGCACTTACTTATTAGGTGCTTTCTTTGTATGGAGCGATTTTGGCTTCCGCAATATCGCTCCATATTCCAAATTCCGAACAAGTTACTACTGGTGCCGGAGGAGGGACTCGAACCCTCATGAGTTTCCCCGCACGATTTTGAGTCGTGTGCGTATACCAATTCCGCCACTCCGGCATGTTGATTAAGTCTGTAGGCTTTTGAGAAATTCCCTGCCGATACCGGATTTAAGATATTTTTCTTTTTGCCTAGCCTCCAAACGAGTATTGAAACTCTCCTGATATATTAACCGAAAAGGCAATCGGTTTCTAGTAGAGCGTGTTTTGCCGGTATTGTGTTCCTTGAGCCGTTTTTCTACATCCTGTGTCAGGCCGATATATAAATGCCCGTCTGTCAGGCTTTTCAGCGCGTAGGTATAAAACATATTTTGAGTCGTGTGCGCCTGCCTGCCGGCAGGTATACCAGTTCCGCCATCCGCCCCCAATTGTTAGCTTTGCCCACCCTGATTCTTTAATCAGAGCACAACTCATCATAGATTCACTCAAGTAAATTGTCAAAGCCTCGTCTGGCACGTATACTAGAGAGGTATTATGGGATTGATTATTGCGCTGGTTAACCAAAAAGGCGGCGTAGGCAAAACTACCACCTCAGTCAACCTGGCAGCTTATTTGGCAGCTGGGGGTAAGCGAGTACTGCTGGTGGATATAGACCCACAAGCTAATGCTTCGGCCGGGGTAGGTGTGCGCTTAGCCACACAAGACAAGCATATTTATCACTCTTTATTAGAGCCCAAGTTGGTAACTGATATCGTTAAACCCACTAAGGTAGAGCGTTTGTGGATAGTTCCAGCCCAGGCTGATTTGGCTGGTGCAGCCGTGGAGCTGGTTAGTTTAGAAGGTCGGGAGTTCAGGCTACAGCAGGCCTTGGAATTGCTGCGTCAGGATTATGATTTTATCATTATTGATTGCCCCCCGAGCCTCGGGCTTTTGACTGTTAATGGTTTGGTGGCCGCCGATCAGGTGCTTATTCCGCTTCAGCCCGAGTATTATGCTTTGGAGGGCCTGGGCCAACTCTTAAATACTATTAATCTTATCCAAACGCATCTTAAGCCTAATTTGGGTATTTTAGGCGCACTGGTTACCATGTATGATGCGCGTAACCGTCTGGCCGGCGCAGTGGTGGAGGAACTCAAGAATCATTTTCCCAATAAATTATTTCAAACCATGATACCACGCAACGTTCGCTTGGCCGAGGCCCCGAGCTATGGTCAGCCTATTAGCCTTTATGATCCGCACTCCCGCGGTGCCCAGGCCTATAGCGCCTTGGCTACTGAACTATTAGCTTTACTTACCCCCCATGTCAGCTAAACCGTTTCAACTTGGTCGTGGTTTAAGTTCTCTTATACCATCTAAACCAGTTAACCCAACTGAGGGAACTAATTATTGGGGTGGTACAGCCCAAGACACGCCCGTGGCCTCCGGCGAACGCGTCCAACAAGTGCCCTTGAACATTATTCAGGCCAATCCGCGTCAGATGCGGCAGCATTTTGATCATGCGGCTTTGGATGATTTGGTGGCTTCCATTAAAGTGCATGGTATTGTCCAACCATTGATAGTTAGCCCACGGCCGGAGGGCGGTTATTATCTTATTGCCGGTGAGCGCCGCCTCCGTGCGGCTGAGGTGGCTGAGCTTAAAACCGTGCCGGTTATTGTGCGTGAAGCGCGCCAGCAAGAACAACTGGAACTGGCTTTAATTGAAAACATTCAGCGGCAAGATTTAAATCCACTAGAAGAAGCCGCTGGCTACTTAAAACTGCAGGATGAATTCGGCCTCAAGCAAGAAGAGATAGCCCGACGCGTTGGCCGCTCGCGTTCCCAGGTGGCCAACCTGCTGCGCCTGTTTCAGCTGCCGCCTGAAATTCAGGAAGCCCTGCGGCAGGGTAAAATCACCCTGGGCCACGCTAAGGTTATTTTGAGTCTGCCCGCTCAGTCTGAACAGCAGAAGTTTTTTAAGCAGATAGCCAATCAAGGCCTGTCCGTACATTTGGCCGAACTGCAGAGCCAGCGCGTGCGGGTGCGCGGTCATGAGCGGCAGGTCGCAAGCCAGCCGCCGGAGGTGCGTGGACTAGAGCAGGAGCTGCAGCGCGCTTTGGGCACCAAGGTTAAGGTCAGAAGCCGCGGCCAGCATGGTTTGGTGGAGATAATGTTTTATTCCTTGGAGGAGCTGGTCGGCCTGGTAAAAAGGATAGCTGGCAAGTAAGCCTAAACCATCATTTTAAAATCCGCTCCGCTATTGAGTGGGACGGATTCATTCTAGCTGGCGGTTGAAGAATTTCAACAGGCCGCCACGCTTGCGTTTGACATAGTTTTTGATATGGCTTTTGGCCACGTTGGTTTTAACAAATTCCAGCCAGTCGGCGCTGGGACCGGCTCGGTTTTTATCAATGATAATTTCCACCAGATCACCGCTTGATAATTTGCTATCCAAGGTAGCCAGCTTTTCGTTAACGCGCGCGCCGGAGCATTTATCGCCGATATCAGAGTGAATATGATAGGCAAAATCTATGGGCGTGGCGTTTTCCGGTAAATCGATCACATCACCTTTGGGCGTAAAAACAAAAATGCGGTTTTGAAAGATGTCTATTTTTAAGGCTTGCAAGTATTGAGCGTTGTCTTTAATGTCCTTTTGCCAGTCCAGCAGTTCCTTGATCCATTTAAGCTGGTCGGGCGGCAGCTGAATTTCGGTGGGTTGGCCGTTTTCTTTAAAGCGCCAGTGGGCCGCAATACCGTACTCGGCGTGTTCATGCATTTCTATATCGCGTATTTGGAATTCCACAATGCGCCCCTGGTCGCAGAACACGGTGGTGTGCAGCGAGCGGTAGCCGTTGGGTTTGGGCTGGGCGATATAATCTTTAATCCGCCCGGGTAAGGGTTTGTACCGCGCGTGGATCAACCCCAGGGCGTGGTAACAAGCGGCCACATCCTTGACAATAATACGCAAGGCCACCAAATCATAAACCTTGGCAATGTCCATATCCTTGCGCAGCAGCTTGCGATACAGACTATAGTAATGTTTGGCTCGGCCGTGAATAGAGACAATGTCCAGACCGTTTTCCTGAAACAGCTGTTGCAATTCCTTAATCATGGCATTGACGTGAGCCAGTTGTTCCTCTAAGCGAGTCTTGGCGAGTTTGACCACCCAGGCGTATTCTTCGGGATAAACATAGCGGAAAGCCAGATCTTCCAGCTTGCCTTTCAGTTCCCCGATACCCAGCCGGTTGGCTATCGGCGCGTATATTTCCAGGGTTTCACGGGCAATGCGCTGTTGTTTGACCGGCGGCAGGGAAGAGAGGGTGCTGAGGTTATGTAGCCGGTCAGCCAGCTTAATCAGGATGACACGCACATCCTCGGCCATGGCCACGAACATTTTGCGCAGGTTTTCGGCGTAGCGTTCCAGGCCGCGGTATTTAAGCTTACCCAGTTTGGTGATGCCGCGCACCAGCCTGGCTATCTCAGGGCCGAAGTTTTTTTCAATTTCCTCGATGGTGATGTTGGTATCCTCGGGTATGTCGTGCAACAGGCCAGCCATGATGGTAGTTAAATCAAGCCTCATTTGCGCCAGCGTCAGAGCCGTGGCTAAGGAGTGCTCAATATAGTCCGAGCCGTCCAGACGTTTTTGTCCGCCGTGAGCTTTGGCCGCAAAATCGTAAGCCAGCTCCAGCATAGTCAAATCAGCCCCCGGATTATTCTGTGCTATCAGCTGTTTTAGTTCGTCAAAAGTAGGCATAAACTGCACATTACAAACTAGCATGGTATGGGATTATTTTCAAGTTAGAAAATATATTAAAATTGTTTTGCGCTAGTTTATTTGCGTTGAGACATTACATTAGATCGTGATTTTAAATATCTGTATTTTTTGTCCACGTGGACAAAAAATACAGATATGAGTTAAGATAGAATGTAGCTGAGTAATAAATAGTTTTTTTAAATTCTTATGATTAATAAAAAACCAAAGACTAAGTTAGTATTAGGTGCTTTGGTTGAGGTGTTGACACGAGCTGGAGAGGCAGCTATTGAAATAGGTAGTTTTTTCGCCGCCCTCCAGAGTGGATACGGTGGCGCTTACCGTCGCGGCGGGTCTGCTTATGTGGCAGAACTTAAACGTTCGCTCCACGATAAAGATGTACGCCAGGCCCTCTATGACCTTAAGCGAAAACAATATGTTATTGCTCGTCGTATTGGCTCACGCCTTGAATTGGCCCTTACCTCCAAAGGAGTGGCCGTTACAGTTAGTCAGAGATTATTGCAGGCCAAGGAACATAGTAAAGGAATATGCACGGTGGTTATTTTTGACATTCCACGGTCGGAGAATGCCGCTCGTAGACGCTTCCGTTGGTTTTTGCGACAAGGTGGGTTTACCAAACTCCAGCAGAGCGTGTGGGTGAGCCGGCGGATTGTACGAAAGCCGCTTATGGACCTGGTACGCAAGTTAAAACTGCAATCATGGGTAAATGTGTTTGACGCTGGCAACTTTTTGAATTATCCGCGGTTTAAATAGTTTGATACCCATAAAAGTATTCATAGAGGATATAAAGGACATCGTATTTTTATGTCCACGTGGACATAAAAATACGATGAGAATAGAAACAAGTTGTTGATTGTTATTGAGTTAATTATTATCGATTAGGGTTTTGAGTTGGTTGAAAACGGGCGGAAGCAACGCATTATAAACCAGCATGAAGGAAAGTTTTTTCAAGGAAACAAACGAGCTGCCCGGCGTTACAACCTGCGCCGCATCTGTGGTTCAATATTCAAGGATCGGAGTTTACTAGTCCGACACTTCCTTTTTATAATCGCATTCCTTATTGGAACAGCGGATGGTGTTTTTGGCGCCGTAGACCAAAAGTGATTGGCATTTTGGGCAGATCTCGCCCGTGGGCTTGCTCCACAAGGCAAACTTACATTCCGGGTACCTGGAGCAGGAGTAAAAATTACGTCCGCGTTTGGAACGTCTTTCCACGATATCTCCTTGTTTGCACTCTGGGCATTTTACGCCAGTGGTTTTGACTATTCTTTTAACACCTTTGCACTCAGGATATTTAGAGCAGGCCAGGAATTTGCCGAACCGCCCACGCTTTACCACCATAGCCGCGCCACAGTCAGGACATTTTTCATCAGTTGCCTCAGGGGTTTCAATTTCACCGTTACCGTTCAGGTGTTTAGTGTTGCGGCAGTCGGGATAATTGGAGCAGGCCAAAAATTTTCCAAACCGGCCGAGCTTTATGACCATGGGTGAACCGCACTTCTCGCATATTTCTTTGGTGGCGGTTTCAGTAATTTCCTTTTTTGATACCTCGTCGTATTTTACATTTAAGTGTCCTTTAAAAGGTTGATAGAAGCCGCGGACCAAAGGCACCCACTGGGCCGCGCCGCCGGCGATGTTGTCCAGCTGCTCTTCTATGCGCGCGGTGAATTCATAATCCACTACTTCAGGGAAGTGCTCCACCAGTACATCGTTAACTACAGTGGCCAGGTCGGTCGGTCTGAGCCGTTTTTCCACACGCTCCACATAGCCGCGTTCAATAATAGTGCTGATGGTGGGCGCGTAAGTGGAAGGCCGCCCGATGCCGTAGCTTTCCAAAGCTTTGACCAGTGTGGCTTCGGAATAACGCGCTGCGGCTTCCGTGAAATGCTGCTCGGGCGTCAACTGCTGGAGCGTAACATCATCGTTCAAAGTCAGCTCGGGCAGGAGTTCGTCTTGACGTTTTTCTAGCGCCACTTTAAGGAATCCGTCAAAAGTCAGGCGCGAACCTGAAGTACGGAAGATGTTTTGTTTGGTCGCATCGGCTATTTCCAAAGTAGTGTTGTCGAACAAAGCCTCGGGCAGCTGGCTCGCCAAAGTGCGCCGCCAGATAAGGTTGTACAATTTCCATAGCCCGGGCTCCAGCTGGTCTTTCAGGTTTTCGGGCGAACGGCGCGCCTCGGTGGGGCGAATGGCTTCGTGGGCTTCCTGGGCGTTTTTGTTTTTAGTGGCAAAGCGCCTTGGCCCGCGGGCGTAATCCGGGCCCCAGGTTTCTTTGATATAAACCTGAGCTTCGTGTAAGAATTTTTCAGCTAAATTAGTGGAGTCGGTTCGCATGTAGGTGATGAGACCGACAGCGCCTTCAGACAAATCCACACCTTCGTACAACTTCTGCGCCAGCATCATGGTTTGCTTGGCGGAAAAGCCTAAAATCCGGTTAGCATCCTGCTGCAAGGTGGAAGTGGTGTAGGGGGGCGGCGCTTGCCGCTTGCCTGGCTTGGTTTCGAGTTTCATCACCTGCCAGCCAGTGGCCTGTTCCAATTTGGCCACGGAAGTCTCAGCCTGTTTCGCCGAGCTTAGTGAGAATTTTTCCAGCACCTGGCCTTCCAGTTTAATTAGCTGAGCAGTGAAAGTGTCTGCCAGATGTTTGAACTGTCCTGCGATAGTCCAGTATTCCTGCGCTTGAAAAGCGGTGATCTCCCGTTCCCGCTCCACTATCAAACGCACGGCCACGGATTGCACCCGTCCGGCGGAAAGTCCTTTGGCCACCTTTTTCCACAAGAAGGGCGAGAGCTCGTAACCTACCAGCCGATCCAGTATCCGTCTGGCTTGCTGGGCATCAACTAAATTTTGGTCTAGCTGGCGCGGATGAGCCAAAGCTTCTTTAATGGCTTCTTCGGTTATTTCGTGGAAAGCGATCCGCTTAATTTTTTCCTGATTAGTCTTAAGCAAAGCCACCAGGTGCCAGGAAATAGCTTCTCCTTCGCGGTCTTCATCAGTCGCAAAGTAGACAGCTTTAGCCTTAGCCGCCGCCGCTTTGAGTACGGCGACGACTTTTTTGGCCTTGAGTGGCACTACGTACTGGGGCGCGAAATCGTGCTCTACGTCCACGCCCAGCTTTGATTTGGGCAGGTCTCGCACGTGGCCGTAGGAGGATAAGACCTCAAACTCCTTGCCTAAAAAACGGCTGATGGTTTTGGCTTTGGTGGGGGATTCGACAATGACCAGATTGGTGGACATGGCAGACGCGTGAATATCAAAATCCAAATTTCAATGTCAAATAATACAAAGAAGCAATTAATAACCATTTGTCATTTGAGCTTTGACATTTGGATTTTATAGATAACAGCTTTGTTTATAGCACAAGGGCTAAACCTCTGGCAAATATAGGTTTCAGGCACAGGGCCCATTTATCCTAGGCGTACATATTGCTGACCCCCCACATTACGTATGTAACCTTGAAGCTCCAATAGGCTTAAGTGGGCAGTTAGTTCAGACACCTTGAGGCCTGAGGTGCGTATAAGCTCGTCCAGGTGTTGTGGCTCTTTAGTCAGATATTGCAGCACCTTGGTTTGTTCGGGCGCGGGCGGCGGCAAGGGGGCTTGCGGTAGCGCCGCCAAGCCCAGTACACTCAGCACGTCTTCCGGAGTGGTGACTAAATGGGCGCCCAGCTTTATTAATTCATTAGTGCCTTGAGAGTGTTGGCTAAAGACACTGCCCGGCACGGCAAAAACTTCACGATTGGCCTCAAGAGCAGAGCGAGCAGTGATGAGAGAACCAGAGCCTGGTGCCGCCTCAGTTACCAAAGTAGCGCGACTCAGGCCGGCAATAATGCGGTTGCGGAAAGGAAAGTTTTGTTTTAGTGGCGGCGTCTGGGGCGGAAATTCGCTTAGGGCGATTCCCTGTTTGTTTATCATTTCCTCAATCAATTGCTGGTTAGCCACGGGGTAAATTTTATCAAGTCCCGAGGCTAAGACGGCGGCGGTTAGGCCGCCTGAATTCAGGGCGGCGCGGTGAGCGACCGTATCTATGCCGTAAGCTAAGCCGGAGACTATAGTCAGGCCTCCTCGGGCCAAGGCGCTTACGAGTTCGGTGGTTACCCTGGTGCCGTAGCTAGTGGCCTGTCTGGTGCCCACCACGCTCAAACAGGCTTTGGCCAATGAAGCTAAATTGCCACGATAGAATAAAAGCGGCGGCGGATCAAAAATCTGTCGCAGTAATTGCGGGTATGTTTTATCAGCAATGGTTACGACGCTTAAGCCAAGTTTTACCACTTCTTGCCAACTGGTGGCGATGTCAGTTTGCTGGCAATGCCGCCTCAGCGCCTCGGCCACTTTTTCTTCCAGTCCTGCCTGTTTGAGCTGGCTTATGCCGGCTGACCAAACTTCGCCCAAGGATTTGAACTTGGCGCGGAGTAGGGCAAAACGCGTTGGTCCGAGTTTGGCACAGCGGCTCAGGCCCACCCAGTAGGGCAGCTCGCTGGCTTGACTATTTTTAGTTTCCCCTCCCATACCCCGTATATCAACCTCGCTCAACCACCTCGGCGCGGACGTGGTTAAACAAGTAATAAGAATTAAACAGCTCTAACCTAAACATAAAGTTATGGAACGCGGTGGTTGGTGCTAGCGCCAGCGAAGTTGTATTACGGG
>JACRFN010000058.1 GCA_016217875.1 Candidatus Kerfeldbacteria bacterium | reverse complement strand
GACCACGGCAAAACTACGCTGGTGGATGCTTTGCTTAGGCAATCTAAAACCAAACTGGGCAAGGATGTGGCGAGCGAACTCATTATGGATTCCAACGAGCTGGAGCGCGAGCGCGGCATTACTATTTTTTCTAAAAACGCTTCAGTGGAATGGCGGGGTACCAAAATTAACATCATTGATACGCCTGGCCACGCTGATTTCGGCGGCGAGGTAGAGCGCGTGCTGACCATGGCTGATGGCTGTCTGCTGCTGGTGGATGCCAAAGAAGGCCCTATGCCGCAAACGCGTTTTGTCTTAAAAAAGGCTTTGGAAATGGGCTTGAAAATCATTGTGGTCATCAACAAAATAGATAAGCCAGATGCCCGCATCAATTATGTGCATGAAAAAACTCTGGACTTGTTCCTGGAGCTGGGGGCTGACGATAAGGCGGCAGACTTTCCCGTTGTTTATGCCTCCTCCAAGCAGGGCCGAGCGGGCTTAGAGCCTTCGCTTTACGCTATGCAGGATATCTCGCCTATTTTTGACGCTATTCTCCACCATATACCGGCCCCGGCCGGCGACCCCAATAAGCCTTTGCAAGTGCTGGTGACCATGATCTCCAGTGATGATTTTAAGGGACGCTTGGCCACCGGACGAGTCTACAACGGCGTACTGCGCCAAGGGCAAGAAGTGGTGCATCTTAACCGCCAAGGGGGCGCGGCCAAGTACCGCTTGGTTTCGCTTATGACGTTCCAGGGTCTGGAACGGGTAGAAGCAAACGAAGTCATGGCCGGTGATATCGTGGCCGTGGCCGGCATACCTGAGGTGACTATTGGGGAAACACTGGCTGATCCCGTAAACCCCAATGCTTTACCACTGCTTAGCATAGAAGAGCCGACCGTCAAAATGGCTTTTCAAGTGAACGACTCCCCTTTTGCCGGGAAAGAAGGTAAATTTTCCACTTCGCGCCAGGTGCGGGAGCGTCTTTACGCTGAACTGGAGCACGATATGGCCCTGCGAGTGGATGATGATCCGACCGGCGGCTGGGCGGTATCGGGCCGAGGTGAGTTGCACCTGGCTATTTTCATCGAACGATTAAGACGTGAAGGTTATGAATTCCAGGTATCGCGGCCCCAGGTTATTAACAAACAGATAAACGGTCGGCTCTTTACGCCTTGGGAAAGAGTTTTTATTGAAGTGCCCGAGGCTCACTCTGGTATTGTCATACAAAAACTGGGCAGCCGCGGCGGCGAACTACAAGACATGCGTTTGGAAAACGGCACGACTTTTTTGCAGTTCATCATTCCCACCCGCAGTCTGTTCGGCTACCGCAATGAATTCTTAACCGATACCAGGGGTTTGGGAATTATCAATATGACATTTTTCGAATACCAGCCTGACCCGGGCGTTACCCGCGAACGTGAACAAGGCTCGCTGGTGGCTCACGAAACCGGCACCACCAACCTTTACGGCTTGCTCAATGTGCAAGGCCGCGGCGAAATGTTCATTGGCCCGGCCGTACCGGTTTACAAAGGGCAGGTGGTGGGACAAAACGCCCGTAGCGGCGATATTCGCGTGAATGTGTGCAAGGCCAAACAACTCTCCAACATGCGCTCCAAGGGCGAGGGCAGTGACGAGCATTTTAAAGCGCCGCACGTTATGGGCCTAGAAGACGCTTTGGAATACATTGGTGATGATGAACTGGTGGAAGTAACGCCCAAGAGCGTGCGCATCCGCAAACTTATTCTGGACGCCAACGCCGCCCGCAAGCACATGATGGAGCAACGTAACTTGGAACAACAATCATAAATAAATTATCTATATACCACAAAAGACAGCCCTCAGGCTGTCTTTTGATTTACCAAAACCCGAGCCGGACTTAATTATCTGCCTAAAATATTCTTAGTCCAGGTAGCCCAGGTGTGGCCGGAATCATCCTGGTGTTTTTGCCACCATTGCCAAAACTGAGCCGGCGTTACCACCCGCACCCCCTCGTACTCACCCACCTCAAGCAAATGCCTGTCGTCGGTAATTAAAAGCTGCGCCCCACCACCCACCGCGGCATCCAAAAGCTTATAGTCTTCCTCATCTTCCAGCATCACGCCCCGCGAATGGCGGGGCTCAACTTCTTGAGCCAGGGTTAAATAATGCTCAAGCTCGGCCCGCAATTTTTTATCCCGCAGCAAACGATTTATTATTAATTTATTCTCTTGTCTAACCGCGCGCGAAATCAAGGCCTGCGCCTGGCCCTGACGCACTAAATCCAAAATGCGCTTGCCGTAGCTGCCCTCACCCCGATCGGCGTTAATCAAGACATTAGTATCAAGCACCAAACGTACCATAGTAAAAACAGTATAACTCACTAAGCCAAGATTTGCTAAAGCGGAAAAATAAGGTAGAGTAGGAAAGCTAAATAACTAATTCCCAATTTTCACCCTACGGGTGACCACCCGCAGGGTAGCTAATTCCTAAATAAATCCCAATGTCTAATATCCAAACGGTGTTTAGGATTTAGAAATTAGGATTTAGGATTTTTATACTATGTCCTTCCAAGTCGGTATTGTAGGCCTGCCCAATGTTGGCAAATCCACTCTGTTCAAGGCCCTAACGCGTAAGGCCGTAACAATTGAAAACTACCCTTTCGCCACCATTGATCCCAATGTCGGCGTGGTGGAAGTGCCGGACATGCGCCTGGCCAAACTGACCGCCATCTCGCAATCTAAAAAAACCATACCCACGACCATTGAGTTTGTGGACATTGCCGGCTTGGTAAAAAATGCCCACCAGGGCGAGGGCTTGGGCAACCAGTTCCTGGCCAACATACGCGAAGTTGACGCTATTGTACAGGTAGTACGGGCTTTCAAGGATCTCAATATTATCCATGTAGCCAATAAGGTCGACCCGCTGTCTGACGCCGAAGTAGTGAATCTGGAATTGGCTATGGCCGACTTAGCTGTCGTACAAAAACGCTTGCAAGGCCTGCGCCCCAAGCTTAAAACAGGCCAGGACAAGAGCGTGGTTAAGCAA
The DNA here is from genome assembly GCA_016217875.1 of Candidatus Kerfeldbacteria bacterium. Classification (GTDB taxonomy): domain Bacteria; phylum Patescibacteriota; class Patescibacteriia; order Veblenbacterales; family UBA10138; genus JACRFN01. Next base: position 1,597 of record JACRFN010000058.1, on the reverse strand, counting down.
ATTACGGTACTGGAACAAGTGGAGAAGCATCTTAATGCCGGCCAAGCAGTACGTGGGCTTGAGTTCCACGATGAGGATTGGCCAATACTTAAAGAACTGCAACTACTGACAGCCAAACCGCTACTCTATGTAGTGAATGTGGATGAGGGCAGCAGTGAAATCCCAGACGGGCTTGAACCCGCTATTGCCATGGCGGCTAAACTTGAAGCTGAACTGGCTGACTTGCCCGTGGCAGAAGCCCGCACCATGCTTAAAGATTTAGGCCTCCAAGAAAGCGGGCTTGATAAATTAATCCACGCCGCTTACAAATTATTGAACCTGATAACTTTTCTCACTTCCGGGCCCGAAGAGTCGCGGGCTTGGACAGTAACTCGCGGCACCAAAGCCCCGCAGGCCGCCGGCGTCATCCACACTGATTTTGAGCGCGGCTTTATCCGCGCCGAAGTAATTTCGTACCAAGATTTTGTGGCTGCGGGCGGCGAAGCTGGGGCGCGGGAACACGGAAAACTGAGGGTGGAGGGTAAGGATTACGTCATCCAAGACGGCGACATCTGCCATTTTAGGGTGGGAGTGTAAATATGATTAAATTAATAGCCTTTGATCTATGGCAAACACTAGCCTATCGTGACGTGGATTACAGTACCACTAGTCGCATGTTGGAGGTATTTAAAATTCAAATACCTAAAAAACAATTTGTAAAATTATTTGAGCAAACGTTACAGACTAAACGTTGGTCATCCAAAACTGAGGCTTATACTACCCTTTGTCAGGCTATGGGACTTGAACCAACAGAACAAAATATCACGACTCTTATTCAAATACGCGACCAGGCTGAAGCGCAGACCAAACTTTACCCCTACACCATATCATTACTTCACCAGCTCCGTTCTCTTGGCTATAAAACCGGCTTGGTTTCAAATAGCAGCACTTTTGCCGTTGAAATACTGAAAAAGCAAACTAACATACTCGATTATATTGACTACCCGTTATTTTCTTTTGAGATAGGAGTTATCAAACCAGACCTCAAATTCTTTCAGACTCTACTCAAATTAGCTGGTCGCCAACCGCAAGAAAGTATTATGGTTGGTGATAAAGAAGGTGACGATGTTGAACAGTCTCACGGTATTGGTATGAATGCTATTTTGTTCCAAAACTACGAACAATTAAAAAAAGATTTGGCCGCTTTTTCTATAAACATAAATTAGCCATCCTCCATCCCCCATAAAAATCTAACATAAACATCTGCGTAATTTCCATCCGGCCGGATGGAAATTACATATAACCTCTTTATTTGATATAATTACGGAATTACGGCCAGAAACTATATCAGCTCGGCAGCAACAAAATGTTTTTTACGACCACAACTAATACCTTATGACTCAAACAAAACCCCAGGCCCCGCTCACCAAAACATTGCTTAATATTCTGGCTGATATGGGCGAATCTGCGATCGAGTTTGGCCATCTGGTAAGCGCCCTATCGTCTGGTTATGGTAGTGCTTACCGGCGAGGAGGGCGTGGACAGGTAGCTGAACTAAAACGCTTCTCCAACAAGCGAGATACGCAACGAGTACTGCAACACCTCCAACGTACTCATT
>JACRFN010000056.1 GCA_016217875.1 Candidatus Kerfeldbacteria bacterium | reverse complement strand
GGCCCTGATTCAACCAGGCGCGGCAGCTTATGCCGAGCTCATAAAGAAAGTGCAAGTTGATTTAATGGTCGTAGGCTCAGAGCTGGCTACACCTCAAGGCCAGGCAATTTCTGGTCTAGAGTTGATTTCAGAGCAGCGTATCACCAAGCTTGAAAAAGAAATTGACACTATGGAGCAGGGACTTAAGCCGCTTAATAATTTTATTCTGCCAGGCGGCAATCCTTTGGCGGCCAGCCTGCACCACGTCCGTACAGTTTGCCGTCGGGCCGAGCGCGCGGTGGTGCGCCTGGCTGAGTCAGAGCTGGTGCGGCCTGAAGTTCTTAAATATTTAAACCGTTTATCAGATTATTTATTCGTGCTGGCGCGGCACGCTAACGCCCAGCTCCCAGGCGGCAGCGAGCAGGTGTGGGCTGGCCGCAAACAATAAAGCATATGAAGCAAAAAGGCATTTATTTTCTTTTGGCTTTACTGGCCGCGGTCGGTATATTTTTTGTTGGCGCAAGCTATAACCGGTCACCTGAGGGTTCGCGCCCTGCCATTCAGCTCGGTCTGCCTGATTTGGCTACTAGCAAAACAGTATCTTTGTTAATAGACAGCGGCGACAAGCTAGCAGGTTACGACAAACTGCAGTTGCCTAAATCAGCCAATGTTTTGGAACTGTTAAAGCAGGTAACAAAGGTCAACAAGCTCAAGTTTGATTACGACACCAGCTCGCCTATGGGCGCGTTTGTGAAACAGATAGGAGAGCAGGTGAACGGCCAAGATGCCAAGTACTGGCAGTACTGGGTGAACGGCGTGCAACCAATGGTGGCGGCTGATAAGCTGGAGCTTAAAGGCGGGGAAACAGTGTTGTGGACGTTTAGAAAATCATTATTATAGAATACAGAATCTAGAATCGTGAATCGAGAAGTCGTATAAACAAACTATAATAATTTCTTGATTCTTGATTCATAATTCACGGTTCAAAACGACTTTATGAAGAAAAACCTAATCATCAGTTTCGCTTTAATAGCATTGATAGTTGTCTCCCGCCTAGTTCCTCACGTCTGGAACGTGGCGCCAGTGGCCGCCGCAGCGCTTTTAGCTGGAGTCATACTGCCGCGCAAATGGGCTTTGGCAGTCCCGCTCAGCGGGATGTTGCTCGGGGATTTCATTATCGGTTTTTACCACGTGCCAGTAATGCTCACAGTGTACGCCAGTTTTGCGTTGATGATTTATTTGGGCACTTGGCTCCGCGAAATGCAGCCGCACCGCCTGGTGCTGGCTTCGCTCGCCTCGTCCACTTTCTTTTTCCTCACTACCAACTTCGCCGTTTGGGCTTCAGCTGACTGGTATCCCAAAACCTGGGCCGGACTCCAACTCTGTTACACCCTCGCCCTGCCTTTTTTCCGTAACACAATGCTGGGCGATTTGATTTTTACCGCGGTGCTGTTTGGCGTGTGGGCGTTGGTATATCGGCACATAATTAATCGACGTGTTTTTTATGGTTTGATAAGTACACTAAAAAATGAGCATCAAATTTGAAAAATTTGAAGAACAGGTTTTTCTCAATACGGTGCTGATTGAGAATCTAACTGATGGCGAGTTTGGTACCGGTTTCCTTGTCCAGAAGAAAGTGGATGATACTAAAGTTAAACATCTCCTTTTTTCCAATAAGCATGTCTTTTGGGGTAAAAAAGACAAGGATAATAAAACCGCAAGTAAAAAGATTAGAATCACTTTTCACAAAAAAGAAAACGATGGCTCCTATAGACTTGGTAATGTAAATAAAGCTGAGATTAATATTTACCGTGGTGAAGATTATTATTACGAGCACCCTGAACAACAAACTGATGTTGCTTGTATTAATGTTTCAAATGCATATAATTTGTTTCCCGTTGGTATGAGAAGCCTAGAGTTAGATAAGTTTATAGATTTCAATTTTACCGATATTTTTGCAGGACAGAGAATAATATTTGTTGGATATCCAAAAGGTTTTTTTGATGACCTTAATTTTCTCCCGGTTGCTAGATGTGGGTCTATTGCGAGTATACCAGCAGTAGATTTTCGGGGTAAAAAACAACTATTAATAGATGCACAAGTGTTTCCAGGTTCAAGTGGTAGTCCAGTATTTGTTCAATTAGGAATTGCTTATAAGTTGCTTGGAATATTGAGTGACGTTCCAATTAAACCACTTGATTTTTTGGAAGCAGAGGTTGATAAAGCTAAGATAACTGAAAAAAAGATGAAAAAGTAGAAAAGGTTAATATACCAATTCAGTTTATAGGTTTAGGTATGTTATATAAAAATGAAACAATAAAGACTGTTTTTGATTTAGTTTAGGTTATTCAAGAGCAAAGTTGGTTCATTTAAATATTTAAGCCAACAAACCAGGGAAGTCCGGTGACCCATCCGCCCAAGGCGGACTGATAGTCCGGCGCAGTCCCGCTACGGTATCTTTGAGCGCAAGCTCAAAGGAGCCCGATTACTGGAGTTGGTAATACGCAACACTTCCTTCGCGAGAAAGGGGAGTGGCATAAGTTTTTACTATGCTGCCCCGCTTTCTCCCGAAGCGGGGATTTTGCTTAACATCAAATTTACCCTTAATACTAATAATACTAAATAATACTAAATCTTAAATCCTAATTTCCTGGTATTACTTTTACAGGCGGCCGCCTGTAAAAGTAATATCTCAAATTTAATACGAATTGCTTATGCGTAAATTTTTCATATTCGTGCTTAGTCTTGCCCTTATTTTGCCGCCCGTGGTGGTGCGGGCTGATGCGGCCAGCGCCGTAACTTATCTCAAAGCTCAAACCCAGGACGAGTGGATTACCATGGCGCTTAAGGCCTCAGGCGAAACAAATGTAGTCAAAACACACTTACAGACTTTCAGCGGCACGCTGGCCACAGATTATGCCAAACGCATTTTGGCTATTGTGGCTGTGGGTGAAAATCCGGCTACTTTTGCAGGTACGGATTTAGTAGCCGGGCTGAAAGCTCTGGCCCAGGCTGGGCAAATCGGCGAACCTGGTTTGCTTAATGATGATGCCTGGGGCTTGATGGCCTTGCGTTCAGCTGGCGTGGCTGAATCCGACACTGTAGTGGCTGGTGCTAAAGCTTATCTTTTAGCTCACCAGGGAACTGACGGCGGCTGGGGCTATGGCCTGACTTCAGGCTCCGACACCAACGACACGGCTGCGGTTTTAATGGCTCTGGGGGAGGTAAGCGTAACTTCAGGCACGGTGGTTGACTCAGCCCTTAGTTATCTGCGCTCAGCCCAAAATGCTGACGGCGGGTTTGCTTATGTTCCAGGCTCAGATTCTGACTCAGGTTCAACTTCGTGGGTTTGGTCAGCTCTACAAAAATTGGGCCAGGCCGCAACCTCCTGGACCAAAGGCAGTAATACGCCGGCTATTTTTTTGCAAACCTTGCAGCTTCAGGATGGCTCATACAAGTGGCAGGCAAGTGACAGTCAAGGCTCAGTAAGCATGACGGCGTTTGCCGTGGTGGCTTTGTCTAATAAGTATTATCCGGTAAAGCCGGCCTCCGGCGCGAGCGGCGCTACGGTGTCATTTCGAATCGAGGGTTCAACCAGTACAATTTGCCAAGGGCAAATCACCACTCCCAACGCGCTGCAGCTTATAAAAGACGCGGCTTTAAGCTGCGGCTACACTTACAACATTCAACAACTGTCTTTTGGGCCGTATTTGGATAGAATCAACACTGATCAGGCCGTTGGTATGTCAGGCTGGTTGTATCTGGTGAATTACAAGCAGGCTTCAGTTGGCGCGGCTGATTACCAATTACAGACTGGCGACGAGGTGCTATGGTATTTTGGTGAATACACCTGGCAACCGTTGCGGCTTAGTTTATCCAACCGCCAGGCCCAGGCGGGCGAGACTGTTACCGCCACCGTGGAATCATCCACTGACGGCGTTGCTTGGCAAAAAGTATCAGGCGCCAGCATCAAAGGCGCAGGTTCCAGTCTGACCACCGACAGCCAGGGCCAAGTCACCATAACTGTCAGCAGCAGTTTAGTATTGTGGGCCGAGGGCACAGGCTACGTGCGCTCCGAGCGTCTGGGTGTGCAGGTAGGTAGCGCCGACAGCCAAAGCGTGGCTTTGGAAGTTACGATTGATAATCCAGTTACCTTGCCTGGCGGCAGCAGCGCCAGCTTTACCGTTTCCTCGGCTCAGCTGGCCCTGGGTAGTTTGCAGCCTGGCCAAGCCGTGGAAAAACAAGTCACGCTCACCAACACCAGCACCACGCCCTTGCATTTTGAAGCTTCGGTGTCGGGCGACAGCGTGTTCACGGATAATTTGCAGCTCAATCGGTTGGCTTGGCACAGCTGGCAGGCTAATATTTCCACCAGCGCCAATTTGCCAGTGGCGGTGCGCATACCAGTACCCTCGAGCTATTCAGGCTCAGGTCGCAAAACCGGCACGCTTATTTTTTGGGCCGCGCCTGTTAGCCAATAGCTTATGAAAGCTTTATTAGCGGTTATTCTTGGCTTGGGCTTAGTCTACCCCAGCGCTGTGGCGGCGGTGGGGGTAGGAGTTAAGCCGCTGTCCTTGGAGATAGCCGCCGGCCTGGGGCAGGAAGTAGTCCAAGAAATCCAAATAACCAATCCTTCGCTCGAGCCCGGCCTGTTTGCGGTGAGCGCGGATGATTTGTCTGATTGGTTTGAGTTCGAGCCTGCGGAAGTGCGCCTGGAGGCCCATGAATCAAAGATAGTTAAAGTCAGGCTTAAGCCGCAAGGTTCGGGCCGTTTGGCCACCAGCCTGTCGGTCGTAGGCTACCCCTTAGATACGCGCAGCTTTAAAGCCGGCTCCGGGCTTAAAGTGCCGGTGTCTTTAGTCGTGACCGGGTCGGCCGCTACGCCCTGGTGGCGTTATCTCGGCTGGGGCCTGCTCTTGTTAACGGTTTCCGGCAGCGCGATTTTGGGCTTCAGACAGTGGCGGCACCGCAGCCTTTGGCAAAGGTTGCGGGGGTGGTGGCAATAGAGCGTTTTTACTGGCCAAGTCAGTCGGTCTCTGGCCTGAGAGCGGGCGTTTGCTGTATAATGTAAATCGCTATGCCCCGTAATACAACTTCGCTTAGGCTCGTATTCGCCAAAGTATCAAGTAGTTACTTTATATTCAGTCAATCTCTAATAATTAATCTACAGCTTCTTACCTCGCCTAGTTTTGGCGAGCGAAGTTGATATACTGGGTATGCGTATAGACCCGCAACTTGAGCAATCGCAAGACGTCAAGTCGTTGTTGGAAGAGAATCTTAAATACGCCAAGGAAATTTATACCTCCACCGAAAAAACCAGGCGCTACATTTTGTGGGGCCAGGTATTTGGTTTTTTGAAGATAATTATTATTTTGGTGCCGTTGGTTTTGGGCTTTCTTTATCTTCAGCCATATTTAAAGTCGGCCTTAGGCATGTATTCATCCTTATTTGGGCAAAACGACGGCTCATCTTCCAGCCTGCCGCTGCTGGGCGGTGGTAACAGCGATTTGCTTAAGCAGTTGGAAGACTTGCAAAAAAGCGGCAAGCTGCGTGATTTGCAAAAACTTTTAGGTCAATAATAAATTTAATTTTTTATTGTCTATGCCCAGTAATACAATCCCGCACAACCATGCCAAGCCTGGTGTGCGGGACTCCACTCACTTAATTCGTTCCGCTTCTTACCCCAACCAGGTGGCGAAGCGAAGTCCGGTAGTGAGCCGATGTCCATCGGCTCTACTACTGGGATTGATATATTGGGTATGCTTCTAGACGAACCAGGGCGCTTGGCAGCTCCTACTACCTCATCTAATAACGGTTTTTTTGCTATTATTTTTGTCGTCGCCCTATTGGCCGGCGTGGTGGGCGGCGCGGCCACGATTCTGTGGGGCCAGCCCTTGTTGCAACAGTTAGGATTAGTATCCTCCGTCAACAACCCGGCGGCTGGCAATACCGTTAACGCTCCAGCCAGCCAAACCTTAAGCGTGCAGGAGGAATCGGCCACCACCGAGGTCGTAAAAAAAATGGCGCCCTCAGTGGTCAGTATCATTATCTCCAAGGACCTGTCAAAGATTTATAATCTCACCGGCCCGAATCCGTTTCCCTTTGATAACTTTTTTGGTCCCAACTCACCCTTCAATTTCTTTTTTGGCGGCCAGCAAAGACCATCACAGCAGCAACCGCCGGGCAAGCAAGAGGTGGGCGGCGGTACCGGCTTTGTCATTGATCAGGCCAAGGGTTTGATTTTGACTAATCGTCACGTAGTGGAAGACACGGAGGCCGATTACACCGTACTGACCAACGACGGCAAAAGATTAGATGCCAAAGTAGTGGCCCGCGACACAGTAAATGATCTGGCTTTGGTGCAAGTGCAAGACAAAAGTTTGCCTAGCCTAGAGTTGGGCGAATCTGACAATGTTGCTATTGGCCAGACCGTGATAGCGATTGGCAATGCTTTGGGTGAGTATCGTAATACCGTGACTAAGGGCGTCATCTCCGGCATCGGCCGTAATGTGGTGGCTGGCGACGGCCAGGGCTCGTCCGAAAGCCTGGAGGGTGTTTTCCAGACCGATGCCGCCATTAACCCTGGTAACTCCGGCGGCCCGCTGATAAATTTAGCCGGGCAGGTGATAGGCATTAACACGGCGGTTAACAAGGAGGGCCAGCTAATAGGTTTTGCTATTCCCTCTAACGAAGCCAAGCGCCTGGTAGACAGTTTTGCCAAGTACGGCCGGATAGTGCGGCCTTATCTGGGAATTCGTTACGTTATCGTTACGCCCGAATTGGCCCGAGCCAATAAGCTGGAGGTTAATTACGGCGCCTTGATTATTCAAGGGAAAAACGAAGGCGAGTTGGCCGTAGTGCCCGGCAGCCCGGCTGATAAAGCCGGCCTGGTGGAGAATGACATTATCCTGGAGATAAATGGGCAAAAGATTGACCAAGAGCACTCGCTGGTTAAACAGTTGTCCAGGTTCAGCCCGGGTGAGAGCGTCAAGCTGAAGATTTATCACAAAGGCAAGCAACAGGACGTATCAATTAAGCTGGAAGAGTATAAGGAACAAAAGTAAGTAGAGGGCCTTGTTTGGGCGTCTGCCAGAAATTCAAAATTCAGGGAAGGCCGACTGAGTCGACCGCCCCTGAATATTTTACCCAAAATTTAGCCGGTAATTTCCACTGGCGTACCCACCTGAGCCCAATCGTACAAGCGTTCCATGTTCTGGTAACTTACATTTATAGCTAGTCAACAGGCTCATCATTTTCTGGGCGCGGTAAAGGGACACTCTCGATAGTTCTCTTACCCGTTTGATGTATAAGGCCTTTATTTTGAAGTTCTTGAAAAATTTTTTCAACAGTACTCCTAAATTGTTCGACTAGTGCGGGTGAAGTATCTCCACTTTCATACGCTTGTATGAGTACATCGAGCATACTTGATTCGTTTCCACTCATATATTCAGCCTGGCCAAGGCTGTGAACAAGTTTGAGAGCTGATTTTAGGTCTCCCTTACTAATATCATCTTGGATTACTCTATATAATATAGAGTCCTTATAGTCTTCTAGTTTTTTTATTGATTGAGAGTCGGGCTGTTCCTTAGGCATAATAGTTTGAGGTTAGGGGTATAGCTTAATTATAGCATACGGTTTTTGTTTACTTGACGTACAGTTAACACCTAGAGGTGACACTTTAAGGTATGATAGGTAACAGGTGTTAACTATTTACCATCTTAACTATGAATACTAAAACTTATCCTCGAGAGCTAAGGTTTAGGTGGTAT
>JACRFN010000055.1 GCA_016217875.1 Candidatus Kerfeldbacteria bacterium | reverse complement strand
GCTGACCTCTCCCGATTGACCGAGGATTACCTTTACGCTATACAGGAGAGGCTAAACAACCGTCCCAGGAAATCTCTTAACTACCTAACCCCTAACCAAGCGCTGGCTCGGGAACTGGGGCACTAGATTCTAGAATTCACCGCTTTATATTTCAGCCAAAATCAAGCGGCGCCTAGTTTGCCGTCAAGCGCTCGCGGCTTGCCTGGAGGGTACCAGACTCCCGAGCTTACTCCTGACGCAGGGCTTCTATAGGGTCGAGCTGGGCCGCGCGCCTGGCTGGATAAAGGCCAAAAATCAGTCCGCAGGCCACGGAGAAACCGACGGCCAAGACCACGGAATAAAGCGGCACGACAAACTCCCAAACATAGCCCAAAAAATTAGCCGCCAGCGAAATAAGATAGGCCACGCTTACGCCCGCCACAATGCCGGTCACGCCTCCCCAAAGCGTGATTAGCACGGCTTCCATAAGAAACTGGCGCAGTATCTGCCGACGCGTGGCACCCACTGCCTTACGCAAGCCTATCTCGAAGGTCCGCTCCAGCACGGAGACATACATAATGTTCATAATGCCAACCCCACCCACTATTAAGCTGATGGCGGCCAAAGCTACGAGCAAAATAGTAAAACCGCCGATAACTGTATCCAGGGTGGTGGTTACATCATCCATGGTTTGCACGGTGAAGTCGTCTTTGTCAGGACTATCACGTTCTATATTATGCCTGTCACGCAACAACTCCTCAATATCGGCCACCGTCGACCTTAACTTGGCCTTATCTTTGTATTTGCTGGTAATGCCGTGAAGATAATTAATGCCGAGAATTTGTTTTTGTAAGGTTTGTACCGGCACGTAAATGGCATCGTCCAAATTAAAGAAAAGCACGGCCCCGCGCGGCTTGAATGTGCCAATGACGGTAAAATTCTTATTTTTAAGCTTGATTGCCTGCCCGACAGGATTTTGGTCGCCATAAAGTTTATCAGCTACCCCGGCTCCCAGCACCACCAGGCGCGTCAGGGAATCGTCCTCGGCCTCAGTAAAGAATCGGCCTTTATCTATTTTTCCATTATCAACTTCTAAATACGTGCCTGAAACGCCATAGAGCATAACGGTCTTCTTGTCGTAGGGTGAAGTGGCGACTACCTGCCCCATGACGGCGGCGTAGTTGTGGGCGATGTTGGGCAGGCGGCGAATGGCCTTCATATCATTGATGGTCAGGGTGGTAATCACCGTGCCCAAAGCCATAGCTTCTTGGCTTTGGCCGCTGTGGATACTGCCTGTATTGGGCACACGCGGCTCGGTTTGAATAAGATTGCTGCCGAATTGCTCAAACTGGCCAATCAAAAACCCCTTAACGCCTTGGGCTGAAGAAATAACGATAATAACCGAAGCAATGGAGATAACAATACCCAAACCCGTGAGCATGGTGCGCAAAACATTGCGCCTAAAAGTGGTCAAGGCCAACGAAATGTAGTGCCTTATATTCATGTTATTCGTACCTCAAGGCTACTATCGGATCAAGCTGGGCTGCCCGCCGGGCCGGATAAAAACCAAAAGCTAAGCCAATGGCCAAACCAACGCCCACGGCTAAAAAGATGGACGGCAAAGAAACAATGAATTCCCAGTTATACTCTAGTGCCCTGGCTATCACTGTCACCAGAGCTGAAACAACCGCCCCACCCGCAATGCCGATAATCGAGCCTAAACCGGTAATAACCAAGGTCTCAATCAAAAACTGGTTCTGGATGTTGCGGCGTGTAGCTCCCACCGCCTTGCGCAAGCCTATCTCGCGATACCTTTCCGTCACGGCCACCAGCATGATATTCATAATGCCTATGCCGCCGACCAGTAAACTAATGGCGGCGATGGCAGCCAGGAAAAAACGAAAGGCATCAGTAATGGTTTTGAGAAGCTCCACGGCGTCCGCGGCATTGCGCACTGAAAAATCATCCTCGGCGGCGGTGTCTATATTATGCTGGTCACGTAAAACCTCTTTCATCCCCTGAATGGTCTCACCGATATTCGCGGCCTCGTCCACGCGGCCGCGAATCAAAGAAAGGTGCCGCCAGCCGAGCAATATCTTCTGCGCCGTACTAAGTGGAATAAGCACGTACTTATCCAAATTGGAGAACCCCACCCGACCTCTTGGTTGTAACACGCCAATCACGCGGAAACTCTCTCGCTTGATCTTGAACGTCTTACCCAGGGGATCATCCCCGCCCCACAACTCCTGGCTAACATCACTACCGATAACAGCTACTCGCGCCAGGCCAGAATCTTCTTCCGGGCTGAAGAATCTGCCGCCAGTCAATGTTATCTTTTCTATCTGCGGGTAACTTGCCTCCACGCCCATAAACGAGCCCCCCTCGAGCTCTTGATTGGCATAGACCATTTTGGCCTTGCCCTGAGCATAGCCCGAGACGGCCGTAAGGTGGCTGGTGCGGCTGTCGGCCAAAAGAGCCTTGACATCGTCGTTAACTAAAGTTTTTACTTGGATGCCAAAAACGCTAGCTGGCGGGCCCTTGTCATCAGACGCACCCGGCAAGACCCCCACTAGATTGCTGCCCAGCGAATTCACCTGCGCCACAATCAGGGCCTGCGCTCCTGCCCCCAAAGACACAATCAAAACCACCGAGCCTATACCAATGATGAGCCCCAGCATGGTCAAAAAAGACCGCAAGGGGTTAGCGCGCAAGTTACTGGACACTAGCTTAAACGTCTCATGTAACTCCATAGTAATTTTGCCGGTAGACTACTTGAGTTCTCCCGCTACCGCGGCCTGGCGACGCTCAGCCGCCACCTGTTCGTCCGCCACTATAACGCCGTCGCGAATCCTTAAAATCCGTTTGGCGTGCTCAGCTGTGTAAGTTTCATGCGTGACTAAAATAATGGTATGTTTCTGCTCTAAGTTGAGTTCGTATAACGTTTTCATTATCTGGGCCCCTGATTTTGAATCCAGGTTGCCAGTCGGTTCATCGGCGAAAATAATGGTTGGATCGTTAACTAAGGCCCGAGCAATAGCCACGCGCTGCTTTTCACCGCCGGAAAGCTGATTGGAACGGTAGTCTAAACGGTGAGACAACCCCACTACCTCTACGGCCTGCTTAGCCTTGGCTATACGCTCGTCCTCTGACATTGGCACATACATTAGAGGCAACATTACATTTTGCAGTACGCTGGTCTTGGGTAACAAGTTAAACTGTTGAAATACGAAGCCGGCCTTATGTGAACGCATGGCCGCCAGCTGATCATCACTTAACAAACTGACGTCAGTATCTTCAAACATATACTGTCCGTCTGTCGCGTGATCCAAAAATCCCAAAATGTGCATCAGGGTTGATTTACCTGAACCGGAAGGGCCCATAATGGAAACAAACTCGCCGGCCTCAATGGTAAAGGAAAGGTCGTGAAGCACCGGCGTGACCACTTCTTCGTTTTGGTACTGTTTACTGAGATGGCTGACTTTAATCAACGATGGCATATTACTTGCCATTGATTTTAACCGTGATAGCCTGCTCGCCTTCCCCGAGACCAGATAGCACTTCCACCAAGCCGTCATCGCCTGACAAGCCGACGCTGAGATCGCGTCTTTGGGGCTCGCCATCCTTAAGCACTTCCGCATAAGCTTGAGAGCCTTGATACTTTACGGCCCGCAGGGGCACGACCAACACATTTTGGCGCTCAGCCGTAGTTACATCCACATTAGCCGTCATACCGGGTTTAATTCGCTCATCATTAGCATCAAACAAAACCGTGACTTGGTAGTAAACCACGTCTTGAATTTCGTTGGCGGCTGGATCGATAAAAGAGATGTGTCCGCCGAAGTGTTCGGCTGAGCCAAAGGCATCAAGTGTGATGTCGGCCAATTGAGCTCCTTTCAACTTGACAATATCGGCCTCCGGCACCTGTACTTTGATTTCGTGATTACCTTCGGCCAACAACACTACTACGGGCGTAGTTAGTGAGGTAGTTTCCCCAACTTCATAATTAACCTGGGTCACCAAACCTGCCACAGGAGCGATAATGGTGCGATCGGCAAAGTCGGCCTGGGCGCGAATAAGTGAAGCGCGGGCCGAGTCTACTGCCGCCTCAGCTGACTGAATATCATACGAACGGGGTGGGGCCTGCTTGAGGGCCAGTTGTGCCTCAGCCTGAGCCAGAGCTTGTTCAGCTGCCCGAACAGCTGCTTCGGCGGCGTCTACTTGTTGCTTTTGTGTAGTCAGAGTCGCATCATAAGCTGCTTGGTAAGTAGCATAGCTGGCACTTGAGGTGTTAGGTACTTCCACGGTCCAGGTATCACCGGCCACTAAAGAACCAGTAGAGCCAAACTGGAGCTTCAGGCCACGTGTTCCTAACGAAGACGGTGAATTCCGGCTGCCGTCAGTCGACATTAAGTTTTCTAAACCAAAAACCGAGTACGTCAGCGAACTGCCGCCTTCCAACCTAATGGTATAGATACCGCTACCGCTACCGCTGTAAGTGCCGCTTATACTTAAGGTGGCGGTGGAAGTATTGCCCCTGCCAGGTATGGCTACCGGCGGCAGGCCAACCAGCTGCGCCCAGGCATTGGCTACGGCTTGGGCCTGAGAAGCTTTGGTATTATCTAATGATTCGCTGGCGTTGGCCAAGGTAACCTTAGCCGCCTCCACCGAAGACTGCGTGACGGCTACATCTTCCGTTTGCGCTCCAGCCTTCAGCTTATCCAAAGAAGCCTGTGTGCTCTTTAGGCTGGCTTGGGCCGTGAGAATAGCGGCTTGCGCATCGCGCGTATCCAGGGTGGCCAAGGGGAGACCAGCCTTAACCTGTTGGCCTACTTTGGCCGATAATTTTGTCAGGCGACCAGTAACTTTAAAATTCAATTTAATTTCTTCGGCCGCCTCCACCGTACCTGTCACGGCTACGGTCTGTCTAAGATCCTGCCGCTTAACCGCCTCAGTCGTATATTGCGGTTTGCCCGCTTGCGACTTGAGATAAAATACCAATCCCGCCACCGCCGCCACTATCAGCAACGGTATCCAGACGGCTTTGCGTTTTAGTAGTTGCCACATAAAAAAATAAACAACGATTAATTAATTTAACATCAAAGATAATTTCCGTCGGCTATTCTTGCCGCCGCCAAAATAACGGTTCATTTGCTTGAAGAGCTGATGAAAAACTTTAGTTCTGACCAGTATAATGAACTCGCCCATCCGGACAAAAGTGAACAGCTTCTCTCCCGGCCTAAGACCCAAATGCTCACGCACCTCGGCTGGTATAACCACTTGCCCGCGCTCCCCCATATGGGTGGCACTAAAGCACTCAAAATCATGAAAACTACTGGCTGGTTTACGCTTACGAGTTTTTTTGTTATTTGACATAGGACTTAACCTTAGTTAATGTATGAAAAGTATGAAAAGTATGAAATTAACATAATTACAAATACCAATTTAGCAAATTATAAGACAACTGTCAAGGCTAAAAACTCCCCAACCAGTACGGCCGTGGGCTAACTCTGGTTAGCTTAACTAGCGGACTTTAGGCTTTGCCGTGTGGCCGACTATAACTACCTTACTGGGTGAAATACTTATCTCATCCCAGATAAAGTTAGCGGGATTAAGCTCCGCCCGGAAGCCGCGCCCAAAAACCTCATTGGCCAAACGTTCGACAATATGCCCAGCCACCGAGAACACACCCACCCGGGCGCTTTTAATTTCCGGTACCAGGCCGCCATTATGTACTTTGGCGCTGACGGTCACTTGAACAGTAAAACGGAAAGGTCGTAACACCACGGCGCTCAAAATAACCTTGTCCTGCTCTAGACGCACAGTAAATGATGAGGCTTCGAGTGAGGAGTTCTTTAGTTTGCCTATGGCCTGACGCGTCAAGGCCTCGAGTTCAGTGGCGGTAAATTCGGCGGTAAATTTTTGTCCCGCTTTAAATGGTTTGGCCGCCACCATTTTCTCCCATTGATCCAACTTGGCATTACTGCTCCGCAACGCCTCTTCATTTATTACCGGCGGCAAGGCCGGCGCCTCTACCTTGGTCTGCCAGGGCCAGCGAAAAGCGGCCTGGGCCACGGCCGGAGTAAAACTGACAATTAAAGTAATGATGATTAGTACGCGACGCATATGATTAAAACTCCATCGCTACCCCCAGCTCCGGTATTTTAAAACCGATGCCAAGCGGCGGCAGCACGGCCGCCGGCAGTTTGTGCGGTGCGCCAAAAATCTTGAGCGCGCCATCGTGTACCGGAAAACAAACCTTGGGCTTTATGACTTGGGCGTACTCCAGTGCCTCGGCAATCTTAAGCCAGGGGGCGGACACCGGTAAAGCCAAAATCTCAATTGGCCGGTCTGGGTTATAAAACGCATCACCGGGGTGGAAAAATCTTCCAGCAATAAGATAGCCAGTGTTGACTACTTCCTTAACGCTCGGGTGAATGGGCGCGTGTTGGGCGCCGTGGGCTTCTATGGTCACTCCTTTAATTACCGCTGACTGTCCATCCTCCAACAATTCATACTGAAGACCCTCAGACTTGAGTATCTCCCCTACGCCACTATTGGTATAAACCCGGGCTCCAGGATTATTAGCCAGTACTATCTTAAGCGACGCCAGGTGAAGATGGTCGCCGTGTTCGTGAGTGATGAGAACAGCGTCAATATTTCTTACCCCAGTCTGCGCTGTGGTATAGTCGCCCGGGTCGGTTAGAATGCGCAAACCGCCCTGTTCAATCACCAAACAACAATGCCCGAGCTTGGCAATCTTCATAATCCCGCCTCTATACCTCCGGCCTAACGACAGTGCTGGTTTGCGGCCGGCGGCTGAAAATAAAAATGTATAATATCTCCAAAATGGCCAAAGTATTCACTACCAACAAAACTATAAACCACCAACGCTCGTCCCGCCGCGCCGCCCGCCACAAAGCCACTCCCTTCCAAGGCAAAGACCAGGCGACGGCCAAAGGAATAAACCAAGGGCTATTGATAATTTGCTCCATAAGGGCTTCTATAAGGCTAATATCTTATTAAAGTTTAACACAAAAAACCAAGTTAGACACTAGCCATTTTACCCAAGTTAACCGTGAGTTGTTTGACTAAAATAGCCTAGCCAGCCGACTTGATTGCCGACCCAAAGCGCACTAAACTTAGACTTAGCCAAAGGTCGAGGGCTAATTTAGCCAATAAACCCCTGACACCTATGGGTAACTGCCAAATGTGCGGCGGTCCTACGCAGGGCTACAAGTGTGTGGCCTGTGGCATAGAATCGACCGTGCCTGACCAGCATCACGAATGTGGCGGCGATATGTTGCAACCCAGGTGCACTACCTGTAACGAAGCCCAGGATAATTGCACTTGTAACGGCGAGTAATGAAACTCCTTAAAAATCCCTCTCTGACGGAGAGGGGTTTTTAAATGATCAGCAAGACGGAACCGCCAATCATTATCAGACAAGCCACCACCTTTCTAAATAAATTCTTTTCGTGGAAAAGTTCCCCGCCGATCAGGGTGGCAAAAAAGGCCGAAGTTCTCTTAATGGCCTCCACTAAACCGATATAAGCCAAAGCGATGGCCTGCGTATGGGCATAACGATAAGCTACTGTCAGCACGGCCACTAGTAAAATAATCCAGCCGGCATTCTTAATACCATGGACCAAATCACTGAAACCGCCATGGAAGATACTTAGCATAACCACAAAATTTATCATCAAGAATAAATGCGCGATGACTATATAAGCTTCAGGCTGCATGCCAAATCTCGCCAATACCACCCGATCCAAGGTGGCGGTAAAACCATAGATAAGCAATGCCAATATTATAAAAGTTACATACTTTGATTTCACCACCGTTTTGAACGGCTCCAACCAGTCACTATGGGGGTGAGTTTCCAAAATATAAACACCCAAGACGAGTAAAACCAAACCAAATATTTGTAATTGGGTTAATTTTTCTCCCAAAACCACGGCGCCAATGGTGGCGGTGATACCGGCACCTAAAACCAATAACGGCGACACGGCGCTGACTTCCAAATGACGGACCGATTTGGAAATCAAAAGAAAGGCCAGGCTACCGCCCAAAGTGGCTCCAAAAACAATCAGCAAGGGCGCCAGAGTGAGCTTGGAGTAATCGATGGTACCTAAAAAAGGCACGGTCACCAGCAAACTGAAGACGGACAAAACCGCGCCGAATTCCATGGCGTGTTCGCGTTGCAAGGCTCTCTTTTCCACTATGGCCGCGGCGGCGGCCAAAATTGAAGCCGTAAAAGCAAAAATGTACCAGGGCATACCCAGTATATCAATCCCAGTAGTCCCTCTTAGCGGGACAGTACAGGACTTCGCTTCGCCCCGTGTTTGAGGCAAGAAGCGGAACGAATTAAGTGAGTGGAGCCCCGCACACAAGGCTTGGCATTGTTGTGCGGGGTTGTATTACTGGGCATAAATGACTTGATAAATTGTAACTGGCAACCCAAGATAACGCAACTATTTCACCGCTCCTCCAAGGTGGGCTATTATTAGGTTATATGTTTTCCTGGCGCCGATTAATCAAACGGGCTAACCAAAGCACGCCCCCAACCACGCTTAAATTAAGTTTGGTTGCCGCCCAAACAAGTAACGATGTCCTGCTTGCCCTTCAGACAACCGCTAACGGTTTGACTCTGGCTGAGGCCAAACAGCGACTGACAAGTTACGGCCGCAATGAGGTGGCCAGTGAACAAAAAATTCATTGGTCCAGCCGGCTGCTGGCGAACTTCAAAGATCCGCTCAGCTTACTACTGGTTATCCTGGGCGTTATTTCTTATCTGACCGGCGACCTGCGTGCGACCATTCTGATAGGCGTCATGGTTTGTTTAAGTGTCTTTTTGCGCTTCTTCCAAGAAGTTAGAGCTGATCGAGCGGCGGAAAAACTTAAGGCCATGGTGCGCACCACGGCGGCTGTACATCGCCAAGGGATAACCAGAGAAATTCCGCTTAAATTCTTAGTCCCTGGGGACATAGTGCATCTCTCGGCTGGTGATATGGTACCGGCCGACCTGCGGCTGATAGAATCAAGAGACTTATTTATTAACCAGGCTACCCTCACGGGCGAAGCCCTGCCCGTAGAAAAACACGCCCCGCCGGTAACTGACAACCCCGAAAATCAACTTGAACTGACCAATATCTGCTTCATGGGTACTGACGTGGAAAGTGGCACGGCCACAGCTGCAGTAGTAACTACCGGCCGGTCAACTTACCTGGGCTCATTGGCTCAAGCCGTAACTGACGAACAAAACATCAGCAACTTTGATCGCGGCCTTGGCCGTTTCACTTGGTTGATGATACGTTTCATCCTAGTCATGGTACCGTTAGTCTTTTTAATTAACGGTCTAAGTAAGGGCAATTGGGTTGAGTCTTTCCTCTTTGCCTTGGCCGTGGCCGTAGGCCTGACCCCAGAACTTCTGCCCATGATCGTGACAGTAAATTTATCAAAGGGCGCACTTGATATGTCACGGCTAAAAGTAATTGTCAAACGCCTCAACGCCATCCAAAACTTTGGGGCCATGGATATCCTCTGCACGGATAAAACCGGCACCCTGACCCAGGGCAAAGTAGTGCTGATCAAGCACGTTAACATAGAGGGCGACGAGGATGAATCACTAATCAATTACGCCTACCTGAACAGTTTTTACCAAACCGGACTTAAGAATCTGCTGGACTTGGCTGTGCTTAAGCACGACAGGCAAGTGGCCCAGGAAGTTGAACAACGCTATCGTAAAATTGACGAGGTACCGTTTGATTTTGTGCGCCGCCGAATGTCGGTGGTGGTTGAAGATAAACAAGGTAGACACCTGCTGATTTGCAAGGGGGCCATAGAAGAAGTGCTTAATTGTTCCCGCTACGTTAAAATCAAAGATAAGGTAATACCTCTGGCGGCCCTGCACTACCAACAGCGCCAAAATCTGACCGAAGCCTTGGGACAAGAAGGATTTAGGCTTATTGCTCTGGCTTATCGTGAACTACCGCCTAGCAAGCAAGTCTACACCGTGGCTGATGAAGCTGGGCTAACTTTGTTAGGCTTTTTGGCCTTTCTTGACCCACCCAAGGCCTCGGCCGGACAGGCTATTGAACAGCTTAAAGATTATGGCGTGGGGGTTAAGATATTAACCGGTGATAATGAACTGGTCACTAGAAAAATCTGCCATGAAGTTGGCTTGTCCATTGAACGTGTCTTGTTGGGGCACGAAATTGAAGCCATGTCGGAGGAGGAGCTGGCCCTGGCCGCTGAACAAACCACCGTCTTCGACAAGTTGGAGCCCTTGCACAAACAACGCATCATTCACGCCCTGCAAAGCCGCGGGCACGTCATAGGTTTTTTGGGCGACGGCATCAACGACGCGCCAGCTCTTAAGGCAGCCGACGTAGGCATTTCGGTTGACAGTGCGGTCGATATCGCCAAAGAATCATCTGATATCATTCTCTTGGAAAAAAGTCTGCTCGTGCTGCGGGACGGCGTGCGGGAAGGACGTAAAATATTCGGCAACATTACCAAATATATGCGCATGGCCGCCAGTTCCAATTTCGGCAACATGCTAAGCGTGGTCGGCGGCAGTATCTTCCTGCCCTTCTTACCTATGCTGCCTTTGCAGATTCTAACCAACAACCTATTGTATGATTTTTCCCAAGTTAGTATCCCCACCGATCAGGTGGATGAGGAATACCTACGTCGCCCCCGCCAGTGGCGCATCGACAAGCTTAAACGTTTCATTTTGATAATGGGGCCGGTGAGTTCCATATTTGATTACGCTACCTTTTTTCTAATGCTGTACGTTTTTAACAGTTGGGCTAATCCCGCCCTGTTCCATACCGGCTGGTTTGTGGAATCGCTCTTGACCCAAACACTTATCATTCATATCATTCGCACCAATAAAATACCCTTTATCCAAAGTCGAGCCAGCTGGCCGCTTATTCTCACTACTTTATTGGTGGTGGCAGTCGGCGTTTGGCTACCCTGGTCACCACTTGCCTACACACTGGGCCTAGTGGCCCTACCGCCGACTTACTGGTTTTTCCTGATTGGTTTCATAGCCGCCTATTTTGTCCTGACCCAATTGGTAAAGCGCTGGTTTACCAGGCGGTATGGAGATGCTTAAAACCAAATTTATGTTATACTGTCTCAGTCTATGGATAACGACGTAAAAAATTTTAGCCCTGAGCAAGCTGACGGGCAGCCATTATTGCTAACCCCGCCTCAGCCTACACTCCGCCAGGGAATTAAACTTCATTTTGTTTCTAACAGTCGCCGCTACCGCCTGGCCTTGACGGGTTTGGCGTTTGTTTTGATATTTTCCCTTGGCGGCTGGGTTGGTTCTTATTATGCCAACAAAAATCCTAATTTCACTCCTCCGCCGTCGGAGCCGGCCATGGCTTTCCTGCTGGAAATCTACGATAAAGTGAAAGAAAATTTTTGGGACAAGGTATCAGATGAACAATTGGCTAACCTATATGAGCTGGGGGCGGAAAAGCTCACTGGTAAACCGCTGGAACTTAATCCTAAAAACCGTGCCGGCGTAGCCATCATGCTTACGTCCTTGCTGGCGCCGCTCGATACAGCCCAAAAGAAGGAGTTAGCCGTGAATTTGGGTGATGTATTGTTAGCTAACCTGTCGCCGTTCGGACGTAGCCGGCTCTACACCACCAAAACGAGCGAGAACCTGAGAAACCAGGTAAAAAACGTTGACCCTACTACCAACCTTTACTCTGTTCTGGGGGTTGCCAAAGATGCGCCGCCAGCTGAAATAAAGAAGGTTTATGAGGAAAAATCAGCCGAGCTTAAAAAAGACTCCTCGCCCGAGGCCCAGCAAAAATTAGCCGAAGTAATCAGGGCTTATGACGCTTTAGGCAGCGCCGAAACCAAGCAGACCTACGACGAACAAGCGGTTGAACCCACCGTAGTGGGAAAAATTATTCAGCCCGACATATTCTACATGCAGATAAAGCGCATTTCCCCCACCACCGTAGACGAGTTCCAAAAAGTCGCGGCCAGTGTTGACAGGCAGCCGCTCACGGCCTTGGTTTTGGATTTGCGCGGCAATATCGGCGGCTCGGTTGACATTCTGCCTTATTTTCTCGGCTTTTTCATCGGGCAGAACCAATACGCTTATGATATTTTCCACCAAGGCGAGTCCAAACCAGTTAAAACCTTAACTGGTTGGCTGCCGTCCCTGGTTAAATATAAAAAAGTCGTGGTGTTGGTGGACGGCCAGACCCAATCCTCGGCTGAAGTAATGGCCGCCACGCTTAAAAAATATAATGTCGGCGTGCTAATGGGCGGCACCACCCGCGGCTGGGGCACGATTGAGAACGTTTTCCCGTTTAAAACAATTCTAGACCCTAATGAAACGTAT
>JACRFN010000007.1 GCA_016217875.1 Candidatus Kerfeldbacteria bacterium | reverse complement strand
TTGAAAACCAGGGTAGGGGAGGGATTGAATTTATCACTGCCTGAAAAAGGCGACTCCAGATTGCCGAAATTGAAGTCAACGCCCGCTAGCAAATCATCAAGTTTACGGAAGGGTAATAGTGGGTCGTTGGCCTTTTTTATCTTGGCTGCCACGTTGCGGGACAGCATAATATCACCCACGGCCAGAAAAGAAATTTGGGCTATTGTATGAGTCGTTGCGTCGGTACTTCTAGATATGATACTAAACCAAACCACCAAACCAGTTACAACTAGTAACCCACTGACAAATAATAAAACTCTACTGTAACCTATAGGCATATCCATTATCTACCATACCAAAAAATACTAGACCTTTACAAATTTTTGCATCAGTACTACGTTATAGTTATCCGTCCGTCCAACGCGTATTTACGCCCCAGCAAGCTGCGCTTGACCAACCTCGCGTTGGACGGACCAAGTGCATTCCTTGTTGGGGCTTAACTGCACTATTTATATGCCACACGTTATCCAATCTCACCGTACTCCAATTGACCGTGATCGGCGGGTAACAAACTTGCCCCGACGGGCGCAAAAACTATTCGGCACTAAAGCTCCAGCTATGGCCGTTCGTACCTTGCTTGTAGGTGTGGATACAAGCGAAGAAGCACTACGACCGTTTAGCACATTGACGCCAACAACTGATGAACTTCAAGAAAGGTTAGATTTCCTTCTGCGGGAATGGACTAACGCTACGCAGTGGGTACTAGAACAGATTAGACACGATTTGTTTGAGAATAAGCGCGAGATTCTCCTAGCCGCAGCAGGTAAGCCGGATTATGTTGATGCCACGAGAGCACGCGAGTTGGGATACCTCCAGCCATATATTCGCGATGGTAAATCAGTAGAATTGAAACTGGGTTCAGGTACGAGCATATTTACGCGCCGGGTGCTGTGGTATGGCAAACCCACTAAGGATACTGTAGCTATGCCGCAGGAGGATAGTAAGGTAAAATTCTGCGTTGAGTTGACAAAAGACAATTTTATTGAAGTTGAAGTCATTGATAAAGAGAGTGGTACTTTTGGTATAAAAAAATTTGATTCGCAGCGATTTGGTGGCATGCTGTCAGCAGCTTACTTTAGTGAAAGATTGCAAGAGAGACCATATGTATACGGGCCGCTTATCGAAGAATTTATACGACAACAG
>JACRFN010000053.1 GCA_016217875.1 Candidatus Kerfeldbacteria bacterium | reverse complement strand
TTTGGGTATCCAAGCCTTCCAGCCGAGCTTGATTGAAGGTAAGGCCATCCAGGTTCACCCGCTGGTCTGCCCGGCTTTCAACGCTGATTTCGACGGTGACCAAATGGCCGTGCACGTGCCACTGACGGAAGAGGCTAAGTGGGAAGCCAGGAATTTGATGCTGTCTGCTAGCAATCTACTCAAACCAGCGACGGGCGAGCCAGTGGCCACGCCGGCTCAGGACATAGTTTTAGGTTGTTATTATATGACCAGTCAAGCGCCGCTGCCTGAGGGGCAAAAACCCAAGGCCTTTACTAATGTGGCTGAAGCCGTGATGGCTTATCAATTGAAACACATTACCTTGCAGGAGACCATTATGGTGCGCCGGGAACAGGAGCGCCTGGTCACTTGCGTGGGTCGGTTGCTGTTCAACGAGGTTTTACCGCCTGAACTCCAGTTTTACAACAAGACCGTTGACAAGAAAACGCTAAAGAATTTAGTGGCTGAGTCGCTCTTGCGCTTCGGCATTGCTCCAACCGCCCAGCTGCTGGACCGTCTGAAGGAGATTGGTTTTTCCTATCTGACTCTATCAGGATTGTCGTGGGGTATGGATGATTTACCTGATCTTCCCGAACGTGAGGCCGTTTATGCTCAAGCCGAAACAAGGGTGGATGAAGTTTATGATCAATATCAGCAAGGCCTCTTGACCGATGAAGAGCGTCACACCAAGGTGATAGAAATTTGGGCCCAGGTCAAGGAGCGGATAACTGATTTGTCGCGTAAGGCGTTGACTCCGCGGGGCTCGGTTTTTTCCATGATTGAATCAGGCTCGCGCGGCTCCTGGGGCCAAATCACCCAAATGATGGGTATGAAGGGTTTGGTGACTAACCCGGCCGGTGAAACCATCGAGCTGCCGGTCAAGGGTAACTTTAAAGAAGGTTTTGACGTACTGGAATATTTCATTTCGACGCACGGCACGAGAAAAGGTTTAACCGACACGGCCTTGCGTACGGCCAACGCTGGTTATTTGACGAGACGTTTGGTGGACGTGTCACACGATATCGTGGTGGTAGAAAAGGATTGCGGCGACAAAGAAGGTTTTGTCATTACCGCCGCCGAGAGTGAAGAGCGCGGTGATACGCTCGGGCAGCGGTGCTTGGGGCGTTTCTTGCTGCATGATCTGAAAGACCCGTCAGGCGGCGAGGTGGTGGTTAAAAAGAATGAATTTGTCACTCTGGATCAGGCTAAGATGATTGATAAGCTGGCCTTGCCGGAGCTAAGAATACGTTCTTTGCTCTCCTGTAAGACTCGTCGCGGCGTGTGCCAGCGGTGCTACGGGATTGATTTAGGGTTTAATACTTTGGTGGAAACAGGTACGGCGGTGGGCATTGTGGCGGCCCAGTCGATTGGCGAGCCAGGCACTCAGCTGACCATGCGTACTTTCCACACCGGCGGTGTGGCTTCGGCTGAGGATATCACCCAAGGTCTGCCGCGGGTGGAAGAGGTGTTTGAGGCCCGTCCAGTTAAGCGGCCCGGACTATTGTCCCCCAGCGACGGCCGGGTACAGATAATTAGCCACGGCCGCCAGCGGACCATTAAATTGACAGCCAATGAAGAGGTGGAGGAGCGCTGGCCTTTGGCCAAGTATCCGGGGGCGAAAGTCTTGGTCAAAAAAGGAGCCAAGATAAAGGCCAATGAGCCGATACTCAGAGTAGGCGCCACTACCGTTAACACGGTGCATGGCGGCCTAGTCAAGCAAATCGAGGATGAAGTGGTGCTGGCGGGCCGGGGCGAGGTGACGCATGATTTGTCCGTGCCTGTGGGTTTGTCTTTGTGGGTTAAAGAAGACGAGTTGGTGACCCGAGGTCAGCCTTTGACTGACGGCAGCCTTGATTTGCACGAGCTTTATCAATTGCGCGGCAAGGAGGCGGTACAACGCTACGTGCTCAAGGAAATTCAGTATATTTATTCTTCACAAGGGCAGAAGCTTAACGATAAACACATTGAAGTGATAGTCCGTCAGATGTTCTCGCGTCTGTATATTACTGATCCCGGCGAGACAGAGTTATTACCGGGCGAAATAGTGACCGTGGCTCAGTTTGAAGAGGCGGCTGAGGCGGGTAGTGGCCGGCCGGCACAAAGCGAGCAGTTGCTGTTGGGTATTACCAAAGCCTCACTTTCGACCGACAGTTTCTTATCCGCGGCTTCATTCCAAGAAACTGCCCGGGTGCTCATTGATGCGGCCGTGACCGGCAAGATGGATAGACTGCGCGGCCTGAAAGAAAATGTCATTATTGGACGTTTAATACCAGCTGGCACCGGACGAGGGCCCCAAGCCGACCGTTTGGCCGAGGCCATGGCTGAACTTGAGACCCGGCGCCAAGCCGACTTGGCCGCGGCTCAGGTTGCTATGGCCCGCGAGCTTGAGTTGCAAGCCCAAGCCGTAGCTCAGGCCGCGGCTGAAGTTCCGCCGCCGGCAAGCCCCCAGGGGGAGATAGCGAGTTAGGTTCGGACAGATTTTACACCCAACCCATCCTGCCCCATTATGGCGTGGGATGGGTTTTGTTAGGTAGGCTTTGGGCGGTTGGCCTGAGGCCTAAAATTAGCTATAATTAATAAAGTCTTAAGCCTATGTCTCGTGCCACCAGGGGTAACGGAACCCAAGCTAAAAAGCTGACCAAGCAGTCGCCTTTAGCGCCGGCCACCAAGCATGGTTTGGTGGTGGTTTTTTTGTTCGCCGCTGCCCTTATTATTATCGTGTCTTTTGCCGGCGGCGCTGGCCTGGTAGGCGAAGGCCTAAGTCACGGCCTCAAGTTACTTTTAGGCTGGGCCGCTTGGGGTGTGCCCTTGGTACTTTTAAGCCTGGCTTATGCTTTTATTTATTCCTCAAGCTGGCTTAAACTCAGCCAGCTTCTTGGGTTAGCCTTGCTCATTTTTGGCTTAACTGGTTTATTCCATTCAACTATTCCCTGGGTTGATGTTTGGCCGACTGTATCCCTTAGCCGAGGCGGCGGTTATTTAGGCTTTATAGTGCTCTGGCCCCTAAATCGTCTGATGGGCTTGTGGGGGTCGATCGTGTTGTTGGTCGCCTTGTCAGCCGCCGGTATTTTATTGTTGTTTGAGACGTCAGTGGCCAGTTTGTTAAGGCCCTGGCGGCAGCTGATTTTAGTCTTACGTCGTCTGGTAAGGTTTTCCGGAGCTGGAAGCCAGGCAAATCAATCGCCCTACCCTCCTTCGGTGGTGCGGGAAAGCGAAGTAAGGTCGCCTGAGGCTACAGAATTTCAAGCGCGCTCTCTGTCTCCAAGCGGCCTTAAGCCTGAGCAGCCGCCTCTGCTTACCATTCGCCGCTCAGGCCGCCGACCGGTCCGCGTGCAGGTGCCGCTGGAGTTGTTGGAGGAGAGACTGGGCAAGCCTTCAGCTGGCGATATTGAGGCTAATCAAGAAAAAATCAAGCGCACCCTGCAGAATTTTGGCATTGAGGTAGAAATGGGCAGAGTTAATGTCGGCCCGACAGTGGCGCAGTACACCTTGGCTCCGGCTGACGGTGTAAAATTGGCTTCCATTACAGCCTTGGCTAATGATCTGGCCTTGGCTCTGGCGGCCCATCCTATCAGAATCGAGGCGCCTATCCCCGGGCAGTCTTTGGTCGGCATTGAGGTGCCTAATCAGGCTATAGCTGTAGTTAGCTTGAAAGAAGTATTGCAGTCAGACGAATTTAAAAAGCGCTCCTCTAATTTAACTTTTGGTTTAGGCAAAGACGTGGCCGGCAAACCCTGGGTGGCGGATTTGGAACGCATGCCACATTTGCTCATCGCCGGTGCCACCGGTAGCGGTAAATCAGTTTGCATTAACAGTCTTTTGCTATCTTTACTTTATACCAACTCGGCTGATGATCTCAAATTAATTATTGTTGATCCTAAACGCGTCGAGTTGAGCTCTTACAACGATGTGCCGCATCTGCTGACGCCGGTCGTGACAGACATAAATAAAACTATTAACGCGCTTAAGTGGGTAGTGGCCGAAATGGATCGGCGGTATCGCGTCCTGGCGGCCGCCACCAAGCGCAACCTGCAAGCTTTTAACCAAGCCGCGGCCGAGGAGGAGAAGATGCCTTATCTGGTCGTGGTCATTGACGAGTTGGCTGATTTGATGGCCGTAGCCGCGGCGGATGTTGAAACCGCTATTATTCGTTTAGCTCAAATGGCCCGGGCGGTGGGTATTCATTTAGTGGTGGCTACCCAGCGTCCGAGCGTGGACGTCATTACCGGGTTAATTAAAGCCAACATTACCTCGCGTCTGGCCTTTGCCGTAGCCTCAGCTACCGATTCACGCACCATTCTTGACACCGGCGGGGCGGAGAAGCTTTTGGGGCAAGGTGATTGTCTTTTTATCACGGCTGAGTTGTCCAAACCAAGACGTTTACAAGCCGTTTTTGTGGGGGATGGTGAAATTGAGCGGGTGACATCGTTTATCAAACAACAGGCTAGCCCTGAGTACAACAATGAAGTGGTGACGAAGTCGGCCGCAGGCTCAGGCATACCCGGGGTGGCGGCTTGGGGCCAGGGCGAGGACGGTGATGAATTACTTGGTGAGGCTAAGCTGACAGTGATGCGGGCTGGCAAAGCCTCGGCTTCGCTATTGCAGCGGCGTTTGCGCGTCGGCTACGCTCGCGCTGCCAGACTGCTTGATTTGCTGGAGGAGCAGGGTGTGATTGGCCCAGGCGATGGCGCTAAACCCAGAGAAGTTTTGGTAGGCAGGCAAGATGTAGTCAATGATTTTGTTAGTCCAAACGAAGGTGAGGATGACGATGAGAAGCCTGACGAGGCAGTTGGTAATGGTGAATCAGATACCGCCAGCGCCGAGCGGTAAGTCTTATGTCTAGGTTTTCGTTGCGTCAGCTCCAGTCCGGCCGGAGCGAGTTGGCTCGCGTCTTGGTACAAGCGCGCCAGGCTCGCGGCTTAAAACTCCTTGAGGTTAGCCGTAAACTTAAAATACCAACGAGGTATTTAGCCGCCCTGGAAGCCGGAGAGTTAGCTAGTTTGCCGGCCGGAAATTACGGCCGATATTTTTTGCGTCGTTACGCCGAGTTTTTAGGCGTAGAATTTAAGCCGCTCTGGCAGCAGTATGGTCTTTGGCTGCAGCCTACAGACCATCAGAGCACTACTTTGTCTAAGCCACCCGCCGGCAGTACCTTGTTGTCACGCACGCCATGGCTGCGGCGCGCTATTTTTAGTTTAGCTGCTTTGGTCGTTGTCGGTTATTTGCTGGTGGCGGCCGTAGTAGCTTTTTTGCCGCCGGCTTTATCATTGGTTAGCCCGCAGGCTGATTTGACTACGTCTGAGCCCGTTTTATCTGTCAGTGGCTTGACTGAAGTGGGAGTTCAGTTGACTATTAACGGCGAGCGGATAGAGGTGTCAAATCAAGGTCGTTTTAATCGTCAGGTGCCTCTCAGGCCTGGGCTTAATACTATTACCGTGTCGGCGGGAAAATCATACAGTCGTCCCAGCCTGATCACTCGCCAAGTGCTGTTTACGCCTCGGGCGGCACCTGGTTCAGGTGGTGATTCCGTGGTACCATAAAGTTAATTAAAATTTATAACCTGGTTTACTTTTTATGAAAGAAGACGCTAAAAAACCGCCTGCCTTTGGCGGCGATGAGCGGGCCAAAGCCGCGGCTATAGCCATTGAACAGATTAAAGAAAAGTTCGGCGAGGGCGCCATTATGAAGCTGGGGGAAGCCCACGCTATGGAGGTGGATTCCATACCCACTGGTTGCCTGAGCCTGGATGTGGCCTTGGGCGTCGGTGGTATGCCGCGGGGACGCGTGGTGGAAGTATTTGGTCCCGAAGCCTCCGGTAAAACCACTCTGACCCTGCATGTGATTTCCGAGGTGCAAAAACTTGGCGGTTTGGCCGCTTTTGTGGATGCCGAACACGCGCTGGATCCGGTGTACGCTAAAAAGATTGGCGTCAAGATAGACGACTTATTAATTTCCCAGCCTGATACGGGAGAACAGGCCTTAGATATTGTGGATACGCTGGTGCGCTCCAATGCCGTGGATGTGATAGTGGTTGACTCGGTGGCCGCCCTCACCCCCAAAGCCGAAATCGAGGGTGATATGGGAGACTCTCATATGGGTTTGCAAGCCAGGTTAATGAGCCAGGCCTTGCGCAAGCTCACAGCCATTATTTCCAAGAGCAAAACCGTGGTCATATTCCTAAACCAGACACGTATGAAAATTGGTGTCTTCTTTGGCAACCCCGAAACCACCACCGGCGGTATGGCTTTAAAGTTCTACTCTTCAGTGCGGGTGGACATTCGGCGTATTGGTCAGCTTAAGCAGGGTGAGAAAATGGTAGGTAACCGCGTGCGCGTGAAAATAGTCAAGAACAAGGTGGCTCCACCTTTTCAGGTGGCCGAATTTGACATTATGTACAATGAAGGTATTTCTTTGGCTGGCGATCTGGTCGATGCCGGTGTGCAGTACGAGGTTGTACAAAAGAGCGGTAACACTTATTCGTTCGGTGAGGAGAAGTTGGGCGTGGGGCGGGAGCAGGCCAAACAATTCCTGCGCGACAATCCCAAAGTTGCCAAGGCCATCCGTGAGGCGGCCTGGAAAAAAGTGAAGGAGCAGCGGCTGGCGGAGAAGTAGGATAGATATTTAGATAAAAAACAAGCCCGTCGGTGCAAGCTGGCGAGTTTCATTAGGTTACAGAACAAAAACCCCACCGTTGGTTGGCAGGGTCGTAGTGGCCGGCTCTGGTATTTAGGCTTGGGGTACTAGGTTTATGGGTTTACCAGCGGCCCAGCCCTTGATGTTTTCCACCGTGGTGTCCATAATGCGTTCCACCGCTTCGCGGCTGTTGAAAGCGATGTGCGGGGTGATAATGACGTCGTCGCGGTTGATGAGTATGTGGTCGCGCACTACTGTCCCCAGATCACAGCTCGGCGGTAAGCTCTTAGACATTAGTTCTCTTTCCTCGCGAATGGCGCATTCTTCCTCCAGTACGTCCAGGCCGGCGCCTGCGAGCGTGCCGTTTTCCAGGGCCTGGAGCAAGGCCTGAGTATCAACCAATCCTCCTCTGGCCGTATTGATAAGCAGACTGCCCGGCCTCATTAGCCTGAATTTGGCGGCATTGATAAGATGGTGGTTAGTCTGGCTGTAAGGCGCGTGCAGGGAAACAATGTCAGACTGAGCCAGCAGTTCTTCTAATGACACGTAAGTGAAACCGATTTCCTGAGCCGCCGTTGGTTTAGGCAAGGGGTCAGACACCAATACGTTCATGCCAAAACCGCGGGCTATACGTGCCACGTTGAGCCCGATTTTGCCGCCGCCCACCAGACCCAAGGTCTTGCCGAAAAGGTCAAAGCCCTGCAGGCCGCGGTAATCAAAAATTCCCTTCTCAATGCGCTGGTGGGCGGTGAAAATTTTGCGCGACAGAGTAAGAATAAGGGCAAAGGTATGTTCGGCCACCGTGCGTTCGCCATAAGAGGGTACATAGGCCACGCTGATACCACCGGCGCGGCAAGCCTTGGTATCTATATGGTTAAAACCCATGGAGCGCGTGGTCAAGAGTTTAAGTTGTGGTAATTGAGCTAAGACTTGGCGGTCAACTTGCGAATATACAAAAATTGATACCACCTCAGCCTCACGAGCCAAGTGAGCCGTGTCAGCAGTTAGTCTCTCAGCCGAGAAGATTAGCTCATGCCCGTTTAGCTTTTGAGCTAAGTAGGGCTGCTCAAAGTCTTCAATCTCGAAAAAAACAACGCGCATAGAAGGTGGTTGGCTTAGGCCCGTTCGTCGTACTGGCCTGTTTCGGTGTTGATGATGACCATCTCCTCATTCTTGATGAACAGCGGCACATTGACAGTGATGCCAGTTTCCAGTTTAGCCTGCTTACTGCCGCCGGTAGCCGTGTCGCCTTTGACTCCAGGCGGAGTTTCTGTAACTTTAAGCGTTACTTTTTTGGGCAGTTCTACGTTCACTGGCGCACCGTTGAAATTAAGAATTTGCACTTCCACGCCGTCCTTGAGGTAGCCGACCTTGGCGCCCAAGGACTCTTTAGAAAAGTCGAACTGTTCAAAAGTTTCCTGATTCATAAAATGGCACCGCGCCTCGTCGCTGTAGAGGAAATTGGCCCGCAGGCGGGTCATGTCGGCCTCGGCCACTTTGTCGCCCGGCTTAAAACTTTGTTCCAGCACCCGGCCGTTCAACAGATGCCTAAGCTTGGTGCGCATCACCGGCTTGCGTTGGGCGGTGCGCATGAACGAAGCTTCCAGCACTTGGTAAGGTTCGTCATTCACTAAAATATTCAAACCAACACGTATCGAATTAAGGGATGACAAAATGGACATGTGATATTGGTTAAAAATGTAAAATGCAAATATCAAAGATAAAAATGACAAATATAAATTCAAATTTTATTATTTTACATTGTCATTTTACATTTTGATTTTTCAATTTTGCATTATTTAGTTACAAATGGTATCAGCGCCATGAAGCGAGCTCGTTTGATGGCATTGGCCAGTTTGCGTTGGTGCTTAAGGCAGGTACCGGTGCGGCGGCGGGGCAGAATTTTGGAGTAGCCCGAGAGCGACTTTTGCATAATGCGGTTGTCCTTATAGTCGATGTCGGTGATGCCGTTGATGCAAAAATAGCAGACGCGCGGCTTAGCGGTGGCAGTGGACTTGCGGTGATTCGGTCGGTTGTTCATGGCCAGGTGAGGTTAGTAATATCCAGTTACAATTTAGAAAGGAATATCTTCTACGTTGATAGGTGAATCTTCGGCTGGCGCCTCTGGCGCGGCCGCGGCCGCTTCCGTGGAGACCGTCCCCTTGTTGGCGCGATCAAGCAGAATAATATTGTCAGCCACTACCTCGGTTCGCCAATGTTTTTGGCCTTGGGCGTCGTCCCAAGATCGCGTTTGTAGTCGCCCTTCCACATATAGTTTGCTGCCGCGCTTGACCATTTGGCCGCAAATATCAGCCAGTTTGCGCCAGGCCACCACATTGTGGACTTCAGCTTTTTCTTGGCGTTCGCCCGCAGTGTTGGTCCAGCGCAGATTGGTCGCCACGGAAAAAGTGGCGACTGGTGTGCCCTGGGTAGTGGTACGCACCTCGGGGTCGCGGGTGACG
This sequence comes from Candidatus Kerfeldbacteria bacterium, assembly GCA_016217875.1. Classification (GTDB taxonomy): domain Bacteria; phylum Patescibacteriota; class Patescibacteriia; order Veblenbacterales; family UBA10138; genus JACRFN01. Next base: position 1,452 of record JACRFN010000053.1, on the reverse strand, counting down.
TTACCAATGAGCATGACTTTATTGAGATCCATATGTATAGCCTCCTTTTAAGGGCAGTTTTTAAGTTAATGTTCCGCCCTATTGTCGATTAAGGTTTAGAGATGAATAATTTCTAATTCCCTAATCCTAATTTCTAACACGATTTTTAGTCATTAGAAATTAGAAATTGGTCATTTTTATTTAACCTCCTCCTCTAATATCTGTTCTAGTTTCTTATCAAGCTCATCAAGCTTAATCTTGGGCTTATCCGTCCTTTTAGCTTCGGTCTCAGCGATTACTTCCGGTTCAGGTTTGGCCTCAGCGGCTGTTTGGGCGTGCAGGCGTGCCAGTTTCTCCTGAAAAGCCTTTTCGCGGGCAAGCTGCTCCGGCGTTTTGAGTTTTTTGGCCACAATTTGCGCCCGCAATATTTCGCTTGACAGGCGGAACCAATCGCTGACTTTTTTTATCTTGCCGGGCTCAAGATCACATTCCAGCACAACGTACGAGCCGTGGCGAACATGCTCGATCGGATAAGCCAGTTTTTTCTTGCCCATGGCATCTTCCAAAGTGATTTTAGCGCCCTCAGATTGCAGCATAGCCCGCACCTTGTCCTGAGCAGTGGAAGTTTCCTCTGCGCCGGCTTTGAGGGGCACTATGTACATGATTTCGTAGTGGTTCATACCCGGTAACAATAACTTCACTAGGCGCTTAAAACAAGCGAACTAGGAGAAGTTTTAATGGTTAGAAATAAATTCATAAGAAGATTGAGATTTTCCTTGTTAGCGCCCAGTGAGCCCAAGCACCAAGAGCTGCGCCTGTGAATACTGCCGAGTTACTTGCTAATCGTTAAGTTGTCCCTAAGGCGATACCCGGTACCGAGCTGGCTCTGGTACTGGGTGAGCTTGGTGAAGTTTTGTTACTGGGTATATATACTTCAGGGATAATAAAAACGCTCTAATATTTAGCTGCCCTGGCAAGTAAAACCCCTCTTAACCTGCTAGGGTCCGATGTATATCGGACATGGCGCGCTCAAAGCTTGAGCGCTCTGGCGAGAGTCTAGCATGGCTATAAGTCTTTGGCAAGGCTAGCCATGCTATACTGGTAGCAGTCTTATGCCCCAATATATTTTTATCCTCGGCCGGGAGCCGGAGCTTTCAGTGGCTGAAATAGCGTCAGTGGCCCAGAGGGAAAATGTTTCCCTGGCCTGGCAACACATTACGCCTCGTTTTGCGCAGGTGGAAGCAGAGTTGCCAGCTGATTTTATGGCTCAGCTCGCTGGCACGGTTAAGCTGGCGCAGGTTTTAGGCCGTCTTGAACCTACGCCTTCGGCCGTGAGTGAGCTCGTGCAAAACACTTTAACCGGACTTAATAATGAGCAGTGCCATTTTGGTTTTAGCTGGTACGGCGAGGGCCGCCCCCAGTGGCTTGATCGCGTGGGCATACAGATTAAAAAAGATTGGCGCTCCCAAGGCC
>JACRFN010000054.1 GCA_016217875.1 Candidatus Kerfeldbacteria bacterium | reverse complement strand
GGAATGGGTTAAGTTATAGAAGGCGTCCGGGCCAAAGCCGACTGCTTGAGTGCCGCTTGCTTTGGTAAAGTCCACAGTGCCGGAGTTGTGCGTGAATGTGCCGCCGGTATGACTCCAATCCCCGGCTACCGAGAGCGTGCCGGAGGTTGAGGTAAACGCGCCTGATGAGAGGGTGAAGTTGCCGGAGTCAGTGATTGCTCCAGAGCCGCCGGTAAAGGTGCCGGCTGCCTGCGAAAAGCCGGATGAGCCGATGGTTATAGTATAGGTTGAAGTTTGGGTAATGGTTCCGGTGTAGCCGGAATTTATACTTATTCCAGCCACACTTACGTTTGCGCCAATACTACAGTTTACCGTGCTGGTAGAATCAAAAACCGCCACATCTCCCGTGCCAGGCGCTGTTCCGCCTACCCAGTTGGCGTTTGTGGCCCAGGCCCCGGTGCCGCCGTTCCAGGTGATATTAGCGTCCCAATTATAATTATTGCCTCTATTTGTGGAGAAAGTCATCGCCATCTCCACCGGGTCTAAATTATAGGAGTCCTTGACCCAGACATATGAGAGGTCTCTGGGGCCTTTGGGGTTGATGAACCACTGCTCTCCGTCAGTTTGGGAGAGGAGCTTGATGTGGCCTTCGCCGTAGGCGCCCTGGATCTTAAAAAGGCCAAGGATGGTGGTGAGGGTGCCTGGCTTAAAGATAAAGGTTGTGCCGGGGGTGGTGGCGATGAAATTAGTTACCGTTACATCGCGGTCTATAGTAACGGTATAGGGTAAGCCATTGAATGTGACTGTGTCAAATTGTGTAGGAAGAGTTCCTGTGTCCCAGTTGTTGGGGTCTGACCAAAAAGAGGTTGGACCAAGTCCGGTCCAATATAGGTCAAGGTCAAAATTGGCGAGATTTCCTGCGGATGAGGAATGTTCGGCCTTAAGCGGTGGGCCGCGGATATTCACGCTGTCACTGACTAAAGTATATTGAATATCTGTTTGGCCTTGAGGATTAATCTTCCAAAGTTTGGGCGGGTCAAGCGACTGCAGGACCAGAAGCTTGCCGTATTCGCCTTTTAGGGTAAGCGTGCCGATGATGGCCTGCGTATTTTCAGAATCAAACCTGACGATTTTGCCCGGCACGGTTACGGAGAAATCGTAAAAGATATTGGAACCGATTACCCTTGCTTCTTCAGGAGAAATTAACGCTACTTTGGAACTCTGCGGATTAAAGTTTCCTAAATTAATCCAATTCTTGCTTATCTCATAAAGTGTATTGGCGGCATTTAAGGTTACGCCGGGATTTATTTTAAGCGAACCGCCGGTTTTAATTGCAGAGTCCGGGGCTTGAGTAAATACTGCCGCAGCCCCTGCCTGCTTTAATATCAAATCGCCTGAGGCGTTGATATTAGCCAAGGTTGATTCGCCGGAGGATTGAATGGTGATGTCCTTGGCGGTAATGAAAGTCCCTTGTGCCTGCTTAAAGGCGCCTACGCCATCCAAATCCGCGTCGGCAAGCAAATTCAAATCTCCGGAATCTACGGTTAGAGCCGCAAGGACAAAAATATCCTTCCCTGCGCTAAATCTTGCGCTACCGTTAGTTCTAAGATTTTGCGCTACTGCAATTGAGTTCTGCGAGGCTATATCTATGTTGTCAACCCCAATTTGGCTTGGCCCGTCTCGAGCAAAAGGCCCGGCTCTGGCCGAATACGCGTCCAGGCTGCCGGAAATCCGGATATTCTCATTGGAAAACACCCTGATTAGCGGCCTGTTAGCGTTAGCAGCCGCCGTTGCTTTAATTACTCCAAAATGGTTGACACCGTTTGTAAAAATACCGGGAGAAATTTCCGCGTCTACATTTACCTGCGCGGAGGAAAGCCGGCCGGAATTGGTAATGGCGCTGATTACGGGTTCGCCGCCAAAATCAACCGGGGCAGCGCGGGTATAGGCATCAATTTTTACTTCCGGAAAACCTAAATTATCATAAGATACCCGGGCGCGGTCACCAGAAACTATAGTAATGGCTCCGGAGGCCTCAATGACGCCGGAATTATTCACGGCGTTGGCTAAAATGACGATATTATCCCCTTTTATTCTGCCTTGATTATAAATAAAACCGGCGGGAGAATTTCCCAAACGCGCGAAATCATATCTTTGGTTAACAAAATTGGCTGTTAAAATCTCAAGCGTGGAAAGAATCAAGGAGGGAATTTCTATTTGGGCGCCAGGGCCGATATCTATGCCATTGGGATTTTCTATAATTACTCTTCCGGGAAAAACCAGCCTACCGTCAATTTTAGTGGTATCAGGGCCGGTAACGGTGATTTTGAGCGTAGGATAATTGCCATAGCTGTCAGGGTTTACGGGATTCTGTTGGATTGGTTTGAGCTCACTGGCGGGAATAAACCCAGAACCATCTAGAAAAGCCCAACTAATATTAGGCGGGATAATATTTACTGTTTTATCTTTCGGAATATCAAATTTATAAAAGCTCCAATTTGCAGTATCTTCCAGATGGATATTTAGTGTGCCGGGGGAGGGAAATTCTAATTTGATTGACGAGCCGGCGTTAGCCGTATCCAAAGGCAGGATAATAGAGCCGTCCCATAATGTCAAGGTGCCTGCGGAATTAGTGAGGGTTGCGCCATTGGAGAGTGAGAGGTTATCCACTAACTGCAGGGTGCCGGCTCCTGAGTGGGTTAAGTTATAGAAGGCGTCAGCCCCAAAGCCGACTGCCTGGGTGCCGCTGGCTTTGGTAAAGTCCACAGTGCCTGAATTATGGGTGAACTTGCCGCCGGTATGGCTCCAGTCCCCTCCTACCGAAAGTGTACCTGATGTGGAGGTGAATGTGCCGGCAGAGAGGGTGAAGTTACCGCTTATGGTTATGCTATTAGTTGAGCCGCTGAAAGTGCCGGCGGACTGCGAAAATGAGGTGGCAGTAAAGGTATTGGCGTTTAGGTTGATGGTGATGTTGGCTGCGGCGAAACTAAAGCCGGCGATATTTACCGCGGCAGCCACGGTGGCGGTTCCGGTTCCGGATGATGAGTCAAAATAGACGTTATCGGTCGCCCCGGGAACACTCGCTCCGCCTGCCCCGCCTGAGGTGGCTGACCAGTTGGTGGTAGTAGAGGCATCCCAAGTGCCGGCGCCACCTACCCAGTAGCGGTCTGTGTCCCAGTTATCCGGGTCAGACCAGTTTGCGGTTGGGCCTTGGCCTGTCCAATAAGGGTCAAGGTCCCAATGGTTGAGATTTCCTGCGGATGAGGAGTATAAGGCCTTAAGCGGTGGGCCGCGGATATTTACGCTGTCACTGATTAAGGTATATTGAATATCTGTTTGGCCTTGAGGATTAATCTTCCATTGTTTTGGCGGGTCAAGCGACTGAAGGGCCAAGAGCTTGCCATATTCGCCTTTTAGGGTAAGCGTGCCGATGATGGCCTGCGTACTTTCAGAATCAAACCTGACTATTTTGCCCGGCACGGTTATGGAGAAATCGTAAAATATATTTGAACCGATTACCCTTGCTTCTTCAGGAGAAATTAACGCTACTTTGGAACTCTGCGGATTGAATCTTCCTAAATTAATCCAATCCTTGCTGATTTCATAAAGTGTATTGGCGGCATTTAAGGTTACGCCGGGATTTATTTTAAGCGAACCGCCGGTTTTAATTGCAGAGTCCGGGGCTTGAGTAAATACTGC
>JACRFN010000051.1 GCA_016217875.1 Candidatus Kerfeldbacteria bacterium | reverse complement strand
GCCGACAAATACTTCTCCCATAACTATGGCCCCTTAAGTTTATCAAGGCACTGTCGGTACTCGTCAGGGTGGTGGCTCATGTGCTCACGCCACGATTCCTCGGTATAGCCCGCCGGAGGTAAGCAAGGATTATTGGGATTCTCAGCTTGTTTGGCCTGGCGATACTCGGCGCTGGAGGCTTGGGGTATGACTGACGAAGAAGCAGCTGTAGTAATCGATAAGGCAGACTTTATCTGCCAGTAACCACTGGCTACCCAGATGCTACCCGCCGCCAGTACCAACAAAATTAAGACTAAGAAAATTTGCTCAAGTTTAGACATAGAACTTACACCTAAAACAAGTAAAGGAACTGCTACTTTTGCTCAGGGGTTATGGGGCGCTTGAGGGTGCGATCGTAATAAGTCCCCATAAGTTTTACTCCGGCGCGCAAGACATAAGTGCCATCTGCCTCACGTGTTCCTACCTGGGGCCAGACAGCCTGCAGTTGGGGGTAAACGTCCAAATCGCCCTCAAGGAGCACGGTGGGCAAATAGCGTAAGTTATAGCGACGCACTAGGGCCTGACCCTCTGGACTTAGGGCCGAGACCGTACTATCCTCTCGCACCGTCACCCCGAGATTCTGCAACGGTATGGTGTTGCTTGACACATCATAACAACTGGTGCAACCGGGGTAGGCCAGATAAGTTGCCTTGAATTCACCGCGTACTTTGTTACTAGCAAATTCGCGATAAGGTGCGGGCACTAAGTAGGTGAAGGAAGTACCTTGTTTATTCCAACCGGCTAAGGCCAAGAAATCCGTCAATTCCGAGTGGTGAGTAAGCTCCCCCTGCACTACGACAGCTGGCAGGCGGTCAAGTTTTTGTTCAGCCAAGTACTGTTTACCTTCAGTTGTAGTAGGGACCAAACGGCGGACGGCCAACTCTGCTCGCTGCTCGGAGAGCGCTTTAACAAACGGCTCAGGGTCAGTGCAGGCTAGGCATGAGCTGTCAGTCACGACTGTCAATTTAAGGCGGGCCGGCCGTACACTCTCCTGCTGATTACGCACCCGAGCCACCACTCCAGGCACAAAGTCGTAAACTAAAACCAAACGCACCACAGCCACGCCCACCAATACCACCAGCGCCGGAATAACCAAGAAGTTAGCTAATATCTTCATATGGATTATAAATTAGCAGCCGCCTACCTGGCTGGGCAACGAATTGGCTCCCCCGTTACTAGTGGGCGCTGAAATAACATTACTTTGGACTGCTGGCAACTTTTGCCATAGGGTCAAGGCCCGGCGTACTTGCCAAAGCTCCACTGTCTCTAAGACAGCCATGGCCGCCAAGAGAATGAGCGCCACAACCATAATAGCCTGACGACTGACTTGAAAAGATATAACGCCCTCTGAACGAATTGGCTCTGCAGCCTCAACTTTTTCTGACGGCATAGTGGTTGGATCAGCCGAAACAGTCTTAGACTCAGGCGAGGCCTGTGGTGTTGACTCGGCACAACAAGAAGCAGATTGGGTAAGGTGATACATAGTTTAAATATTTTAATAAGTAAGGTTAGGTTTTAAGTGTTAACAACCGCCCACTTGACTGGGGAGTGTTCCGGGTTGAGCCGCACCTGTCTGACCACTAGCCCGTTCTACTGTGGCTCGAGGAAAGAAAGCGGCTTTCCAACGGTTTACCTCAGCCAATATCTCATCATCGCTCATATCAGGATGTTGTTGCAGAAGATAAAGCGCCAAACCGCGCATAGCGGCCGAGTGAGCACAGCCACAAGCTGGCTGGCCGAGGGTTGAGACCAACGTTTTAGCCCCGCAACAAAATTCGCAAGCCGTCCGGCTGGCTATGGCAATATATCTCTGCTGAAGTTGACCGCTCAATGTAATGGCTCCGCTGCCCCTGTCAAAGTTCTCCAAAATAGGCATAGCCTCAGCGGCGGCATCAAAATTTACCCCCAGCTCCTGGCCATACCGAGCTGGTACACCATGAGGCAGAATACCAGAGCTGTCAGTGAAGTTAGTGGCTGACAAAGCCGCTGACCCCGTACCACGCGCCTCAGCCGGCAATACTGGCATGAGCTGATGTATAACTACCATTTGCCATTGATTAATAAAGAGCAAGGCAGTCACTATAACGAGGAGACTAGGCGTCAATAAGGACCGAAGCTTATATAATTGATTTGTTCCGAATAGTTTCATATCTGAATTAACCTTGAATAAATAATTTGTGCCAAAGCAAAAACAACCAGTAATAAAACAGGCACGACTCCTGCCTATCCTTAAAGACGGGCAAACTAAAGCCGTACCTGCTATTTACCGGCCGCCGACAGACGCGGATGGAGAAGACCTTGGCTAAAAAACTCTAATAAGAAGTCGTATGGATTGCGTTGACGATGCCGCTGACGCCGCACATACGCCCTAAGTCGAGGTGAGACGACAACCAAACTACTAACTCCGACCAGAGCTAAGACTAAAAAGAACAATACTAACGGACCCTGACCTAAAAGGTTTGAGGAAAATTTAACAAACCAGGTGGCCCAAGCGGCCGGCTCGCAACTCGCCTCAGCCAAGGCGTGGAGTTGCCCCAGGTGCCCAAGGCCGCCGTCTGACATCGACGGTCCACACAAAGACACCGTGCTTGGTAACGCCAATACCACGGTAAGAAAAATGCCGACAACTAATAACCTTAAAGCAGGCTGCATATCAACTTGGGCTGGTGCCAGGCTAAGAATTCTCTAACAATTTACGGCGCGCCTGATATTCTTCGCTGCCTATCTCACCCCTAGCATAGCGTTCCTTAAGGATTTGTAAAGCTTTATCCGGCGAAGACCACCCTTTATCTGACCATAACCAACGCACCAAGGCCACGATGCCCAATATAACCAAGGCCCACACCATCACCATAAACACTAGGCCAAAACCCCACATTGAACCCCAGCCCAAGCCATAACCATACATCATATCGTCTCACCTCCTTCCAACCTGATTCGCTTAAGCCGCAGTGAATTAAAAACTACAAAGATTGAGGAAAAGGCCATAGCCGCTGAAGCAATAATGGGGTTAAGCAGAAGTCCCAGGGCCGGATAAAGCACCCCAGCCGCCACGGGGATACCGAGCACGTTGTAAAAAAAGGCCCAGAACAAATTCTGTTTAATGTTTCGCATGGTGCCGCGCGAGAGAAGAATGGAGTTCGGCACGTTCTTGAGATTACCACCAAGCAAGGTAATGCCGGCGGTTTCCATGGCCACATCAGTGCCTGAACCCATAGCTATACCAACGTCAGCTTGAGCCAAGGCTGGAGCATCATTAATGCCGTCGCCTACCATGGCCACGCGCTTACCCTCGGCCTGTAACTGGCGCACCACCTCGGCCTTGCGTTCCGGCAAAACTTCGGCCAGCACGCCAGACAAATTGAGCTCCCGCCCAATGGCTTCGGCTGTCAGCTTACGGTCGCCTGAAACCATAAGCACCTCAAGACCTAAGCGCCGCAACGACTCAACGACGCGACGCGCCTCAGGCTTTACCGTATCAGCCACGGCTACCAAGCCAAGAGGGCTTTGGGCCAAAGCCAGATGCATAACAGTCTTGCCGGCTCGAGCTAGAGCATTGGCTTGTTCAGCTAGGCCACCGACCATCACGCCTTGTCGCGCCATCAGCTTGTCATTACCCAAGACATAGGTTCCACCCTTGAGCTTAGCCGTAACTCCATGACCCGGTACGGCTGTAAAATCACTTACTGATTCAAGATCCAATTTACGCTCCTGGGCCTGAGCCACGATAGCGCCAGCCAAGGGATGCTCTGACGAAGCCTCCAGGCTGGCGGCGACTCTAAGAAGCTCGACCTGAGAAACCCCTGAGGCAGGCACAAGGTCGGTCACTACTGGTTTGCCTTCTGTCAAAGTACCAGTTTTATCAAAAATTATCGTAGTTATCTTGCCCGCTGACTCAAGTGTTTCGGCGTTACGAATTAGAATACCCATGGTTGCCCCGCGCCCAGTGCCGACCATAATGGCGGTCGGCGTGGCCAAACCTAGGGCACAGGGGCAGGCAATGATAAGCACGGCAATGGCGTTCACTAAGCCAAACAGGAAGGCGGGTTGCGGTCCCCACAGCCACCAGACAACAAACGTCAAGAGCGCAATACCCATCACCACCGGTACGAACACGCCTGATACTTTATCAGCCAACCGTTGAATGGGTGCACGTGTGGCCTGGGCCCGCTCCACCAGATCGATAATGTGGGCTAGCAACGTATCGCTACCTACCTTGGTGGCGCGAAAGACGAAGCTACCCATGGTGTTAATGGTAGCCCCCACCACGCTGTCACCTTTGGTCTTTTCCACTGGTATGCTCTCGCCCGTGACCAGCGATTCATCCAAGCTTGAATGTCCCTCTACTACCTCACCATCAACCGGCACTTTTTCGCCCGGCCGCACTTGTATGAAATCACCCACCACCACAGCCTCAATCGGCACATCCACAAACCGGCCATCCCGTTTGACACGGGCGGTCTTAGCCTGGAGCTTAAGCAAGGCTTTAATAGCTTCGTTGGCCCGCGACTTGGCCCGCGCCTCAAGGTACTTACCCAAAACGATAAGCGTATTGATAACGGCCGAGACGTCGTAGTAAAGGTTGGCGGCCAGGCCGAGGCTTGTAAACAGAGCGGGAGCAAAGGTGACTACGGCACTAAACGTAAAAGCCGTAAGTGTACCCAGCGCGATTAAAGTGTCCATGGTGGCGGCGCGGGCGCGGGCCGCATACCAGGCGCTGCGCAAAAATTGTCCGCCTACCCAAAACTGCGCTGGTACGGTAAGAACAAAAAGAAGGTAAGGCAAAAGAGACGGCTCGAGGAATGGTACGAGGCTAGGGTAGCTCCCGATGAGCACCGGTACCGATAGGACCGCACCCACCACAAACTTGCGCCATAGCCGCTCCAACTCACGGCGTTTGAACTCCTCTTGCTTTTGCTGGCGTTCGAGCTCGGGCTGTACCGCTCCGGAGGACGACGTCCGCCAAACTTGGCTCACTACACTGTAACCAACTGACGTGATGGCTTGCTTCAAGGATTCTGCTGTGACGTTATCCTCAACCTCCACCACCGCCTCCTCTGTAGCCGGATTAACACCCGCTGACCGCACTCCGCCGACCTTCGTGAGCGACCGCTTGATGGTGGTAGCGCACGACACACAATGCATGCCACCGATTTTAAGTACTGCTTCACGCATACCCCGTATATCAACTTCGCTCGAACCAGACCCGGAGCGCGAGTGCGGTTGAATAAGTATGATAAGTTAAAGACTTTAAATAAGACATAAAATTATTGGGTATAAAGGTGGGTTGATTCGAGCGCCTGCCTGCCGCAGGCAGGCTAGCGAAGTTGTATTACGGGGCATAATACTAAGCCCCCACAATAATTTTACCGTGCACCATACCCATGCCGCAGTGGAAAGGCACAGTACCAACTTTGGTCGGTGTAAACTCTATCGTGGTCTTGGCAAATGGTGGCAACTGTTGGTTAATACCATACTCGTCAATCACCACGTACTCGGTGCAATCCCCTTCCTCCTGCCTATCAAACGTCAATCGTACCAGCACGCCAACCTTAACAGCTACCTTGTTTGGTGAATAACCGCCACGCACAGTGATTGTTAACTCTTGCGCGCCGTTCGGTTGATTAATAACGGCTGAAACCGGTTTAGTTGAAAATAATCCCATAAGAAAAATAAAAAACAATGAACGCAGATTAGTGGCAACACCCGCCGCTATGCTGATGCGGCTTGGCCCTGGATTCAACTGCCTTATTACCGTCTGCCACTCCGCCGCTGGCTACGCCAGGGCGATTATTTGATTTGAACATCTGCCACACGTAAATCGCTATCAGGGCGCCTAGGCCGGCTGGCACCAGCCATGGGTACTCCCGGAACAGACCGCCGCCAGTTGTTAATATCAAAACAAGCAACAAACAGCCCAACATCATGAACCACATCATCTTGGAGTTGTGGCCACCCGTACCATTGTTGTTTCCATGATTATGCATAGAGTTTTTGTTAGTTACGTTAACTAGATTTGAACCTGGCATCATTTAACTCGCCGGCTTCCATTGCCTGCTTGTTTATTGCCTGACTGGCAATGTGGAAATTGCAACTGCTATGCGTACTGCACCACTTTTGGCACTGCTCCGCAGTTACCTTATCTTGGTACTTCAATTTGCATACCTTACACTCGAATTCTGGCATACCTAGCAATCTACTTATTTATTAACCAAGCTGGAGTTGTGCATCCAAACTATGTACCAGGCAAATATCCAGGCCAAGACAAAGATATATGCCGCGCCGAGCAGCACACTCCCTACGTTTATCCACGAAAATCCGGGAAGAGTCTCAAACAGCGTGTGGTGCAGCTCCACGGCCCGTACACTGCGCAAGGGGAGGAAGCCGCCGAGGAGGCAAACAATATATACTATTTCAGCGCCCAAGACACAGCGCCAGCCGTATTGCTTGAGTGAGAGCATAGGTATTAAGGTTAGGGGATTAAAGGTTATCAATAGCTCGTTTAAGCTTGTCTTCGGCCTCGAGCGCCAGGCTCTGCAGCGCGGGATTATCAATCATCCCCATGGCTACGGTTGGCAGAATCGCCGAGGCGAACACCTGGCCGCCATCCTCGTACACTATGACGTTGCAGGGTAGGAACAGGCCGATCAACCTATCAAGCTGGAGAGCCTGGTAGGCCAAAGGCGGATTACAGACACCTAAGATAAGGTAGTTGTCATAGTCCACGTTGAGCTTTTGCTTGAGCGCGGCTTTAACATCAATCTCGGTGAGAACGCCAAAACCTTCTCGGGCGAGCGCGGCCTTGGTGCGCCCCACAGCTTCGCTGAACGGTAAATTAACCTGTTTGGTGTAACTATACTTCATAAGATTTAACTAAATAATGTCTTTCTTCTTAGACTCAAACTCTTCCTTACTAATCTCCCCCTTGGCGTAGCGCTCCCGCAAAATCTCAAGTGCGCTGGAAGTTTTAGGTTCTTTACCAGTGTGCCAGAGTGACCTGACTAGCCAAGTTATACCTAAGATAACAATTACCCAAAAAAGTAACATGATAATAAAACCTATACCAGTACCGCCCATCATTCCGTAACCAAGGCCCAGGGCGGCATAACTGCTACCGCAGCCCAGATATTGTTGCCCCATACGAATATGCATGATTCTAAGGCTATCAGAACCTTCCCCGCCCATCATTTTATCCATGTACTCGTGGACACTACCTGGATGTAAAGTTTCCATCACTGCCTCGCCGAGTTTTTCAAATTGGTCGTTAGTTACCTTACTGCAACTTAATTGGTCTACGGCCGTAACGTTTTGTGAGTTTGCTATTTGCGTTATTACATCCTTCAGGTTCGGTACGGCGGTCTCGGCGGCCCGTACTGCATGCAGGCCACCGAAACCAGAAAATGCCAATGCTGTTGCTAGAGTGACGGAAAAAATAAATTTCTTCATACCTATAGTTACTTATTAGATAAAGTGTAAATCTTGAGAAGCTCGGTAATAGCCTGCTCGTCCTCACCCTTATGCTGCATCTGATGCCGCACGTGCGTTTTGAGATGGTTCTGCAGCAGCAGCGTATCCAGGCTTTTCAGAGATCGCTGGATGGAAAGCGACTGGTTTAAGAGCTCTATGCAGTACTGCTCTTTCTCAATTGCTTGCATAAGACCCCGCAGCTGGCCGGCAATGATTTTAGCGCGGTGGATAGCGCGTTTCTTAAGCTTTTGATCCAGCATAACGTGTTCATTCAGTTACTAAATAGGATATACCCCTATACCCTATTATAACTAGCTGAACGGAAAGGTCAAGGCTGCTTATCCACAACCTGATTAACCCCTAATCCACCTGAAATTTCATCATCCCGCTCTCTAGATGCTCGGCGATGTGGCAGTGGGCCATCCAGGTGCCAGAGTTTGTTGCGTTGGGTACATTGCCGTGGGTCATTAAATATCCGAATTTTCACCGGCTGGCCGAGTTTGAACTTCCAATCAATGTCCATGTTTTCTTTAGCGGTCTCCTTATCGATAATTTTCCTCGATACCAAGGTGACGGAAACGGCCAGCAAAAATATGCTGATGAGGCCGAATTCCAACCCTCGGAGTGGTAACAGCGCTAGAAAACCTGCAGTGGCCCCTAATCCGAAGATGGACGACAACACTACGGAACCACATGAAGCACACCCCACACCCACGAGCCCGAGGATGGTACCAAAGAGGCTCAAGCCCATTTCACGTCCCAGGGCAAGGCGTCGCCTAAGGTAGTACGTGAGCAGGCTTACGTTCATACCAGCCAGCACTATCAAGGTGAAGAGAACAGCTCGGCTGGCGGGTGTTGAATTGAGCTGTAAAAACGTGAGTGAACTTCCGATAAAACTAAACCTCGTCGCCCAGCTGAAGGCAGAATCGGTGAATAGATACCACATGAATGACAGGTTTGGTAGCCAGATAGCAATGAACAGCAGTAAGGCGGCAACTAACAACGCCAGCAACACATAGCGCCAGTGCCGAAAGGTGATGACCAACACCTTAGCTACCATGTACCCGCTGTTCAATTGTAGACTTCGCGGCGCCATAGGTATTACGCTTGGTCTATTCAACAAAACTCTTAATTGCCTGTTCGGCAAAATTCTCTAAGATCTGCATTTTATTAATTTTTGTTAAGATAATCTTCCCGTCGTAATCGCCTGGTGCAAGGTACACGTTATCCGGATACAACTGCGCGAGATTAGTAAGTTTGGGTATAAGATCAGGTTCACATGAGTATTTTTTGCAATTGTACTGAATGATAATACCAGGTTCCCCCTTACCATCAGCGTGTTCAAGCATGTGACGCTGTATAGCATCGGGGATGGGAGCATCGGTAATATGGGTGTTAGGCGATTCTTCGATATGCCCCTGCATATTGGTAGGTGGCAAGTTGGGGCGTGTTGCGATAAACCATAGCAAAGCTCCCACTGCCACCACGGTACCGGTGCCCCCTAAAATCCACGATATAATTTTCTTACGCCGGCGCTTATTAGTAACCGCCTCCCAAGTGGCCACCTTCTCTTGGCGCTTGAGCTCTTTCCGCTCTTTTTTCATTAGTGGTGTTTGTGGATCCATATTTTTATGTGTGGCTAACGTGATCGCCAGGTCCGCCACAGCCGTCCGACAGGTTCCACACCTGGGTCACCTGCTGGCCGATAAATCCATAGTTGCGGATAAGGTACTTGCCCAAACCACCGTACACGTACCATCGCCAGCATTGGCAACAGCAAGGACCTTTCTCCATTGAATTGGCCATAGCGTAGTCATAGGCCGGTTGCTCCTCTGGCGTGAGCTGCATATCGTAGTAGCCTTGGAGCTCCTGGGCTAGGCTGGCCTTGATGTCGTAGGGGTCGTCGGGAATCTTAGCGATGTTCTGGCCGACCGCAGATTTGAATTTCTTCAGCCCCTCAACCTGCTCGCCGTAGCGGTGGGTATTCATTGGGCTGCAGCAGGAGCCTTGGAGGCGAGCGGTGACGGGCAGCGAGGAAATTGATTCCTT
>JACRFN010000052.1 GCA_016217875.1 Candidatus Kerfeldbacteria bacterium | reverse complement strand
GATAAGAGTGTGAAGACCACTGTTCTGGCAGCTGGCACAGCTGTGCCAATGGCCGTCAAAAACATAAAAATCGCTAACGAACCAAGCCCCTTCAAAAGACTGACCAGGGCGACCAAGAACTTCCGTTGGGTATCAAATATCGGCTCGCCGCGCTTGAGGGGCGCCTGCTCCATTACGGCCAGACTGGGCGGATCAACAGCCAAAGCTAAGGCTACAAAGCTGTCTGATACCAAATTAACCCACAGAATCTGGGTGGCTAAGACTGGCAACTCCAAGCTGTGTCCGACCAATAAACCAATAACGAAAGCTCCTAAAATAAGAATCATTTCCGCAAAGCTGTCAGACATCAGGTAAAGCACCGCCTTGCGGATATTATCATAAATGGTTCTGCCCTCTTCCACCGCGGCTATGATGGAAGCCACATTGTCATCCAATAACACCATATCAGAAGCTTCTTTGGCCACATCGCTGCCGCTACCCAAAGCTACACCTATATCAGCCGCCTTAAGAGCCGGCGAATCGTTCACGCCGTCGCCGGTCATGGCCACCACCTCCCCCTTGGCCTGCCAAGCACTGACGATACGGAGCTTATCATGAGGAGCGGTGCGGGCAAAAACCGAGGTGTTGGCTACGCGCTCAGCCAACTCTTGATCGCTTAAACTAGCGAGCTTTTCGCCGTCCAAAATATTATCGGCACCGGCGGGCAAACCAATCTCTTCGGCGATAGTTTTAGCTGTCAAGCGGTGATCGCCGGTAATCATCACCACCCGTATGCCGGCTCGCCAAGCCAAACGCATGGTATCGGCCACCTCGGGACGCAAAGGATCTTTAAGTCCGACAAATCCCAAAAAAGTAAACTTTTGCAGGGTTGGCTCAAGTGCCTGGGTTAAACTCTGGGCAGTACGAGGCAATTCACGCCTGGCAAAAGCCAAAAGACGCAAGCCCTGTCGGCTTAATTTTTCTGACTCTCGCAGGAAATGCTTGCGATCTTCCTCGCTCAGTTTATGGCTGGCACCCAAAGCCTGCACGTGTGAACAAGCTGCCATCACTTTCTCGGGCGCGCCCTTGAGATAGGCTACCCTGCCCTCTTTGCCTGATAGAGCGTGCAGGGTCAACATATATTTACGCTCCGAGCTAAAGGGTACCACGTCCAGCTTGGGATACTGCCGACGAAAGCGCTCTACCTCCAAACCAACTTGCTGTCCGGCTAAAACTAAAGCCCGCTCAGTTAAACTGCCGACTACCACCCAATCCTTTAATTCATCGTTCGGATTTTCAACATAAGCATCGGAGGACAGAACGCCAATCTTAAGCAAAGTAAGCGAAGAAGAGCCGTCTTCTATTTTCTGCGTCATCTGATTCAGCTCCTCGTCAGGCGTGAGTACTAGGGCCACGCGCATATCGCCAGCGGTCAGCGTGCCTGTTTTGTCGACGCAGATGACAGTGGTGGAACCCAAGGTTTCTGCCGCCACCAAACGACGCACTAACACACGTCGACGGAGAATACGATGCATACCCAAAGCCAAAATAGCCGTCACTACCACGACCAGGCCTTCTGGCACAGCTGAGACGGCAATGGCCACCGCCATGGTAAACATCTGGCGGAAAGGATAGTTTAAGGCTAAACCGCTAGCCAAAATAACGGCGCAGCACAGCAGGGCCACTAAACCGACATTCTTGCCAAAACGGCTCAGCCTGGCCTGCAAGGGAGTCGGCTCCTCTTGTATATTACGCAAAGCCCGGGCAATGGTGCCGATTTCTGTCTGGCTACCAGTGCCAACCGCCACGGCCAAAGCGTCGCCTTTAGTTACACTGGTACCCAAATAAACCATATTAGTGCGTTCAGCCACCACTGTACCAGACAAGAGTTCACCCGCGAGCTTAGCTACTGGCTGCGATTCACCGGTGAGCAAGGCCTCATTAGTTTCTAGGTCGTGTATTTGGATAAGTCGTGCGTCGGCCGGCACCCGATCGCCTGAAGTCAAATGTATAATATCGCCCGGTACAACCTGCTCTACCCCCATGATAGACTCACGACCGTCACGTATGACGCGCGTCTGGTAACGAACAAACTTACGCAAGGCCTCTAACGACTTTTCAGCTCGGCTCTCTTGGCCAAACCCCACTAAGACATTGACCGCCACGGCCGCCATGATTACTACAGCATCCACCGCTTCTCTCAGCAATAATGAGAGTACGGCCGCCACCAACAACACTATAATCAAACTGCTGGCAAACTGGCGCAGGAAAAGTTTACCGAGCGGTGTACGATGAACCTTGGGCAATTCATTTAAGCCGCAGCGCTTTAACCGTTCAGCGGCTTGGGCTAAAGTCAGGCCGCGGGGCGAGCTTTCGACCCGCCGCCACACCTCAGCCAGGGTCAGACTGTGCCAAACTAAAACTTCAGTTGTGCGTCTGGCTGATTCAACTGGTTGGGCCGCCATAAATTTATAAACAGGCCGGCTTAGCGACCGATGGCAGTACGCCGGCCCCGGCCCGGCGGATGATAAGGCGGTGTCAGCTTGGCGCGCTTGGCGCCCTCTGAGGCACGCACCTTAAAAGACGAAGGCGTACGAAAGCGCGTCACCCGTTTAAGGCTTTTGGAGGCATAGTTACGCATAAACAGTAAAGAAAGAATATACAGACTACTACATTGTAGCACTTCACCCAGCCTCTTTCCTAATATATACTACAGTGGTATGTGGTTCAGCTATCTACTTTTTTTAATCGGCTTTGGCCTGCTGATTAAAGGCGCTGATTGGTTGGTTGAAGGCGCCTCGGCGCTGGCTAAAAGGCTGGGAATTTCCGCACTAGTTATTGGGCTGACGGTGGTGGCCTTTGGCACCTCTATGCCTGAGTTGATAGTAAACCTGCTGGCCAGCATTAAAGGGAATACCGACATAGCTATCGGTAATATAGTGGGCAGTAACATAGCCAACATTTTACTAATCTTAGGAATTTCGGCTATTATCTATCCCTTGGTAGTAACCCGGGGCACAGTTTGGAAAGAAATCCCTTTGGCGCTGCTCGCTATGATAGCCATAGCGATTCTGGCTAACGATGCTCTGCTGGACGGCTATAGTTTTTCTACTTTGGGGCGGGGCGACGGTTTGGTACTCATGGCCTTCTTTATCATTTTTCTGTACTACATCTGGAGCATCAGTCGCCAAGAGTCGACTGACCAAACCGAGGTTAAAGAACGCCCCCTCCTCGCTATTGTCGTTATGGTGACAGCTGGGCTTATGATGCTATTGCTGGGCGGCAAGTGGGTGATCGACGGCGCAGTTATGCTGGCTGGCGCTTTGGGGGTAAGCCAAGCACTCATAGGACTCACTATCGTAGCCGTGGGCACTAGCCTGCCTGAGCTTGCCACCTCGGCCGTGGCCGCCTACAAACACAACTCAGACATCGCCGTGGGCAATATTGTCGGCAGCAACATTTTTAACGTGTTTTGGATACTCGGGCTTTCGGCGGTCATTAAACCTTTGCCGCTTTCGCCTCTGCTTAACATGGACGTGGTCATAGGCGTGCTGGCAACTCTGCTCCTGTTTGCCACCATGTTCATCGGCCACCGCCATCGTCTTGACCGCTGGCAGGGGGCAACCTTTGTGGCGCTGTACGTGTTCTATCTCT